>JAZDDD010000409.1:0-6138 GCA_036679545.1 Gemmatimonadota bacterium
CGCTACGCTTCGAACCAAAGAAGCGGCCCTTCGCTCTGCACTAGGCGCGACGACCTTTCGTGTCGTGTCTCCATTTTTTGCTGAGGCGGTCATTTTGGCATTTGCCGGATCGGTACTCGGCATCGCCATAGCATTTTACGGTGTGGGGCTTTTTGACAGTGCAACGCAGGGCGTTGGTAAACCCTACTTTATGACGTTTGCCGTTGACCTCCCGGTTCTCATGTTCATCCTAGCCATCTCTGCGCTCACCGCGTTGGTGGCGGGTGCCGCACCAGCATACCAGATCTCCAAAACTGACGTGAACGCCATCATCAAAGATGAGGCACGGGGGTCGTCAAGGGCGCAAGGCGGCCGCCTATCAAAAATCCTCGTTATTGGAGAAATAGCATTATCGTGCGCGTTACTGGTCGGTGCCGGTCTGATGACCAAAAGCATCATCAATCTAAATAACTACGATTTTGCATTCGAAACCGAAAACGTTTTCACAGCACGTGTTGGACTGTTCGAGACCGATTATCCAGACAGAACTTCGCGGGAACGTTTCTTCTCCAACCTGCTCCTGCGACTCCGCGGGCTTCCTGGAGGGCAGGCTGCAACGCTTTCGTCGGGTATCCCACCCTCAGGTTCGGGGGCAGCACGATTTGCAATCGAAGGAGAAACCTACGCAACGGATCAGGACTACCCGCGTAGTGCCACAAACACGGTTACACCGGGTTTCTTCGACACGTTTGGAATCGAAGTGAGTCGCGGTCGGGATTTCGCGGAGCAGGACGACGTGGACGCACTTCCCGTGGCAATTGTGAGCACACGTTTCGCCGAGCGTTTCTTTCCCGGCGAAGACCCTATCGGAGGACGCATACGGGAGGGAACGTCAGACAGTGAGGAAGACTGGAAGAGTATTGTCGGTGTCGTACCTAACCTGATGGATATCGGACGGACAGGTATTGGTAACGACCTGGACCCAACACTGTATTATGTACCGGCAAAACAACGCGACGCCCGGTTCTTGACCATCTCCGTCCGCACCGGCGGCGGAGACCCACTGACCATCACATCCTCGGTACGCGAAGCCGTCCGAGCCGTGGATCCGGATCTGCCGATCTATAACGTGCGTACCGCCCAAGGCGCTTGGGAGGAGGACACCTGGTTCTTTCAAGTATTTGGTACGCTGTTTATCGTCTTTGGACTTGCAGCGTTGTTCATGGCGTCCATCGGGTTATACGGCGTATTGTCGTTCTCCGTGAACCGACGCGTGCAAGAGATGGGGATAAGGATGGCATTGGGCGCACAAGCTCGCGACGTGATCAGGCTCGTTCTTCGTCAAGGCACCTTCCAGTTGGGAATTGGACTCGCAGTTGGACTCGTCATGGCCTTTGGTCTCTCAAACATCATCGGCATCCTGATGTTCAACGTGCAACCGCGCGACCCGATGGTTTTTGGATCTATCGTGCTCGTGATCTCCGTCGTTGGCATCCTGGCCAGCATCATTCCGGCTCGACGCGCCACCAGTGTCGATCCCATCGAGGCGTTGAGACACGAGTAAGCCGTTGGCCTCTCAACGCAACACGTCGCAACACTGAATCTCGAGGAGTCCGTGTCGGGTTTAGTGTCGTCGGAAAACTTGACACGGCGAACCGTCCGCTCAGATTCCCTGAGCGGGCGGTTTTTTTCGTGGGCAACAGGCGTGTTGACCGCGGCGGCCCTACAGGATGCCAAACCGCTGTGCGCAAATCATTGGCCACGAGTGTGACATGTCAGATCGTGCTTCGCAGCAAACCGGCTCCGCCGAGTGGCCTAGCCGTACAATTCTCCACGGCAGAGATAGGGCACCCGCCCGCGCCATGTTGCGCGCCGTTGGGTTGACGGACGAAGACTTCGAAAAGCCTCTGATCGGGGTAGCAAACAGCTGGTCCGAAACCACGCCGTGCAACGCACACCTTGACAAGATCGGTGGGTGGGTCAAGGAGGGAATCCGCGCAGCGGGGGGAACACCGTTGGAATTCAACACGATCGTCGTCTCCGATGCCATCACCATGGGGACCATCGGCATGAAAACGTCGCTCGTCTCTCGTGAAGTGGTGGCCGACTCCGTGGAGCTCATGTGCGAAGGCCACATGTTCGATGGTATCGTGACGATCTCCGGCTGTGACAAGACCATTCCGGCAATGGTCATGGCGCTTGTTCGCGTGAATCGGCCAGGCTTGATGTTGTACGGCGGGTCAATCATGCCGGGTCGCTTTCGAGGGCAGGACGTGACCATTCAGGACGTGTTCGAAGGAGTGGGTGCGTGCGCCGCAGGCCACATGACACTCCAAGACCTGAATGAACTGGAACGTAGCGCGTGCCCAGCTGCCGGCGCATGCGGCGGCCAGTTCACGGCAAACACAATGGCGACCGCGTTTGAGATGATGGGTATCTCGCCCATGGGCAGTGGTAGCGTTCCGGCGCTGGACCCGCAAAAAACAGAAACGGCTCGAGAGTGCGGCCGTCTTGTCGTTTCGATGATCCACGAAAACAGGCGTCCGCGAGATGTCATCACCAAGACATCAATCGAGAACGCGGTCGCATGTGTTGCGGCGACGGGTGGCTCCACCAATGCGGTGCTCCACCTGCTGGCGGTGGCACGCGAGGCCGGCATTGCCTTTGACATTGACGAGTTCGACGCCATCAGCGAACGCACGCCGTTGATAGCAGACCTCAAGCCCAGTGGGCGATACACGGCGCCGGACTTTCACAGGGCCGGCGGTGTTCGACGACTTGCCCGCTTGCTGCTCGACGCCGATCGATTGTCGGGCAATACTGTTACGGTAACCGGCAAGACGCTCGAGGATGAGGCGACCGGTGCCATGGGCGATGAAACGTTGGACGTCATTCGCGGCACCGACGATCCGATCAAACCAACCGGCGGCTTGGCAATCCTGCGTGGCAACTTGGCACCAGACGGTTGCGTGGTGAAAGTATTCGGCCACGAGCGAACGTCACACGCCGGACCGGCACGCGTTTTTGACTCCGAAGAAGCGGCCTTCGAAGCGGTGCAAACCGGCTCCATTCATAAGGGTGACGTCGTGGTCATTCGTTACGAGGGGCCAAAGGGCGGGCCCGGCATGCGGGAAATGCTCGGCGTGACCGGTGCTATAGTTGGCGCGGGACTTGGCGCGGACGTCGCCCTGCTGACAGACGGCCGATTCTCCGGCGCCACTAGGGGTCTGATGGTTGGCCACGTCACGCCGGAAGCTGCAGTGGGAGGGCCGATCGCCTTGATCGAAGAAGGCGATCAAATCACTATCGACGTCAAAGCGCGTCGAGTCGATACCACATTGTCCGACGAAGAACTGCGGCAACGGCGAAAAGATTGGACCCCGCCGGACATTCGGCGGGCGGGTGTGATGGGTAAATACGCGGCTCTGGTATCGTCCGCTTCGGAAGGCGCCGTAACAAGCCGACCCGGCTCGTAGACGACACCGTGGCATCACCCATGGTACCGGAGAAACCCCGGTAGATGTTATGATCCTCTGACCAATTTCAAAAACAAAACACCGACGAGATCCCATGGAAACGGCACACAAACAAGACAGTTCCGGGAGCACGGAATTCAATCGGCGTGATTTTATCGAGTTTGCTGCCCTGGGGCTTGCGGCCACCACCGTCGCGGGGTGCGCAAACTCCGGTAGCCGGCAGGCAACACGCGGCGCTTCTTTCGAGTTGAAAGAAGCGACTGTAGCCGACCTGACGCAATCGATGGCTTCCGGTGAACGCACGTCGCGCAGCATATGCGAGGCATACCTCACACGGATCGAGACGGACGACAGACAGGGATCTCGGTTACAATCGATGCTGGACCTCAACCCGGATACCTTCGACATCGCAGACCAACTCGACGCCGAGCGCGCCGCCGGGCGATTGCGCGGCTCATTGCACGGTATCCCCGTCATCATCAAAGACAACATCGACACCGCCGACCGAATGACCACGACCGCAGGATCCCTGGCGTTAGAAGGGTCCATCGCGTCGGAGGACTCATTTGTTGTGCAGCGGCTTCGTGAGGCCGGAGCGATCGTCATCGGCAAGGCCAATTTGAGTGAGTGGGCAAACTTCCGCTCGACCCGATCGTCCAGCGGATGGAGTGGGCGTGGCGGTCAATGTAACAATCCGTACGCCCTCGATCGGAATCCGTGCGGATCCAGTGCCGGCACCGGCGCCGCTGTTTCCGCCAACTTCGCCGTGATTGGCGTCGGCACCGAAACGGACGGATCGGTTGTGTGCCCTTCAGCTACCTGTGGGTTGGTTGGCATCAAACCCACCGTGGGACTCGTCAGCCGCACCGGCATCATACCCATCTCGCACACACAGGACACCGCCGGGCCGATGGCTCGCACCGTAACGGACGCGGCCATCTTATTGGGCGCGATGGCAGGATTAGATCCCCGTGACAACGCCACCGAAGGCGCGCGAATCGAACCCGATTACACACAGTATCTCGACACGGGCGGACTACGCGGCGCACGGATCGGCGTCGCCAGGAACGTCATGTTCGGTCGGAGTCTCGACGCCGACAAGATTGCGGAAGAGGCCATCGACGCCATGCGCGATGCCGGCGCGGTCATCGTCGATCCCGCAGAAATCCCCAATACCGATGAGTATGGTGACTCTGAGTTCGAGGTGATGTTGTACGAATTCAAGGCCGGTCTCAATGCGTACCTAAGCCGACTGACTGGTACCGTGACAAGCCTGGCAGACGTGATTGCGTTCAACGAGACAAACAGCGACCGCTCCATGCCTTACTTCGGTCAGGAGATTCTCCTCATGGCGGAGGAAAAGGGGCCGCTCACCGATAGCGCGTATCTTGACGCACTCGCGCGGAACCGCAGATACTCCCGGGCAGAGGGCATCGACGCGGTCATGGACCAACACCGACTCGACGCTTTGGTGACACCAACAACCAGCCCCGCGTGGACGACCGACCTCGTGAATGGCGATCATTATCTTGGTGGCAGCTCGTCACCAGCCGCCGTCTCTGGTTATCCCAACATCACCGTGCCGGCCGGCTTTGCCCACGGATTGCCCGTCGGGATTTCGGTGTTTGGGCGATCGTACTCGGAAGGAACTCTCATCCGCATCGCGTACGCATTCGAACAAACCACAAACGCGCGCACCGCACCCGGGATGTTGCCCACGCTACGCACATGATTTCTGCACACGAGGGCGGTCTGATCGTCACACGAATGTGCTCCAAACACTTGACGAACGCACGCAAAACACGCATCAATTGCGGCGACTTTAACATCAGGTCCGGGAGTTATGGCTACTAAACCAAAGTTCGTGATCAAGAAGTCGACCAATGGGAAGTTCATGTTCACGCTGCACGCCGCCAATGGCCAAGTCATCTTGACGTCGCAGATGTATGCGCAACGCCGCAGTGCTGCCAATGGCATAAAATCCGTCAAGAGCAATTGCAGGCAGGATGATTGCTTCGAGCGGCGCAAGTCAAGGAACGGACTGGGGTATTTTGTACTGAAGTCGACCAACGGCGAGATCGTTGGCACGTCTCAGCGGTACAAGTCCGGTTCTGGACTCAGAAACGGCATCGCATCCGTGAAGAAGAATGGAAAAGCGAGGGTCGAAGACACCACGCAGTAGCTTGAGGCGGTAGGGCGGTAGGGCGGTAGGGCGGTATGCAGAGTACCGACTTACTTCCTACCGCCGTACCGACGCTACCGCCCTACCGTTTTCCGCCTTCCGCATCCTTTTCGCACACTGTTGCGTAAGTTCGACGCTTGCGATCAATCCGCTGTTTCCCGCATAATGACGAAGCCCCCGCCCCTTTCCAACAAGCGTCTCGCCTCTAGGAGTCCTCACCATGGGCCCGTCATCCACCACCGCCACGTCTGTTCCGACGCTATTCCTTATTAGTATCGCCGCTACGACCGTCATGACCGCGTGCGGCAAGGAGGAGCCACTCGTGGCACCCCCTGGGACGGGGCCTGAAGCATCGGTGCGTGGACCAAAAACAGAGAAAGACGCCTACGAGATCGAATCTGGGGAGTCACTTAACGTCCCGGCGAGTTCCGCCCATTTACTCTCGAACGACGACCTAGGACACCCAACGAGCACGCTGATTTCTTTTGGAGGCGGCGCCCT
>JAZDDD010000041.1:0-2245 GCA_036679545.1 Gemmatimonadota bacterium
GTGATCATGACAATTCGTTACGTTATTCCTCCGCTCCTCGCGGTGCTCGCCGTGGTAGCGTTGCTCGACACGATACAAACCGTTATGCCGTAATTCTCAGCTCATACCCTTCGCCAAAACCCAGTCACATTGAGACGAGTCGAGGCTCTGGGTGCGGGAACCCGTCACTCCCGTCAGACGTTCGCATCTCTGACACCAACGATGCGGGCAGGAGGTGAGCACATGAGTGACGCAATCAACAAGATGACACAGCGACGAAAAGATAGCCCGAACGGTGCTGGCCACTATCACATTGCCGATCCATATCCCTATCGAGTTCGTATCTCGATCGACGGACGGGAAGTGGCATCGACGACTAACGCTATCATCTTAAAAGAAGTCGGGCAGTCGCTGTACAACCCCGGATTCTACATCCCGCCCAGCGATGTAAAACTCGATTTGTTTAAACGCGAACTCGGATTCACCACCCAATGCCCCATCAAAGGCGATGCATCGTACTGGCAGTTCGTGGGATCGGACAAACAGATCGAGCGAGCAGCCTGGAGCTATGACACGCCGTTAGCCTATTCGGATATGATCGCCGAACATTTCGGATTCGACCAGAGATACGCAACGATCGAGATCAGTCCCAACTGATTGGGCTGGCCACACTAAGCAGCCCTCCCAGGCTCTCACTGGAAGAGCTAAGTTGTGGCTGAAACACGGGCCACCGCAAAAAATGCTCCCCCTCCAAAGGTAGAACACTACCGTGATCCATAACGATATCCTCAGTACTATTGGCAACACACCGGTGGTACGGATCAACAGGTTGAGCCCCGACCACGTCGATATGTATGTCAAGATCGAGGCGTTCAATCCAATGGCGTCTGTCAAAGATCGCCTGGCAATTGCGATCATTGATGATGCCGAAGCCAGGGGCGATTTGAAGCCCGGCGCCACGGTAGTTGAAGCAACGTCAGGCAACACGGGAATCGCTCTCGCCATGGTGTGCGCTGCGAGAGGGTACCCGTTCGTGGCGGTTATGGCTGACAGCTTCTCGGTTGAACGGCGGAAACTCATGAAGTTCATGGGTGCGAAGGTCGTGCTGACACCAGCCGCCGAACGTGGCAGTGGAATGGTTAGGGTAGCAAAGGAACTGGCGGAGAAAAACGGTTGGTTCCTGACTCGGCAGTTCGAAAACGCAGCCAACCCCGGATATCACCGTAACACCACCGGACCCGAGATCCTCCGCGACTTCGCAAACCAACGGTTGGACTATTTCGTTTCAGGCTGGGGGACCGGTGGCACGATCACCGGAGCCGGACAGGTGCTCAAGCTGGCCCGTCCCGATATCAAAATCATCGCAACCGAACCGGATGTCGCGGCCTTGATGAAAGGGGATGATTGGAACCCGCACAAAATCCAGGGTTGGACACCGGATTTCATGCCTGAGGTTTTCGATACCTCTGTGGCTGACGAGGTTGTGCGGGTCAGTGACGATGAAGCCATCAAGACGTCTAAAGCCTTGGCAAAAAAAGAGGGGATCTTCTGTGGCATTTCAGCAGGGGGAACCGTGGCAGCAGCGTTGAAAGTAGCTCAAAACGCGGAGCGCGGCTCTTCCATCCTCGCCATGCTGCCCGACACGGCGGAGCGTTACCTGACGACCCCGTTGTTCGCGGACATCAGCGACGAGTCCGACGACGTTGTGTAGGCGTCACCGGACCTAAAACCACACGGCCAGGTTTGAGCGAGTCGACCGCAGCGCTTCTACGGTCGGTCAAATGGCTCGGAGTTGATATGCCGTTGGGCCTCAAAGTCATACAGCGTTGTTCTCCGTAGCTGATAATATGCGGCCCAGTAGCCACGGAGCGCGCGTACGTACTGCTCTTTTGCCTGATCTTTCTCCCGTTGTGCAAGGAAGAGGTTATCGATAGAAATCCGGCCAATCACGTATCGGTTGTAGGCGATTTCGAACCGTGCTTCGCCCACCGTGTCCGCCTGGGCGGACAACAACAAGCCACGACGCGCTTGTGACAATTGTAACGCCGCAAATCTTGCCTCGTGCGCAACATCCACCAACGCGGCTGCCTGAAGCTGGGATGTACTCTCGACATCCGCACTGGCCGCTCTCGCCTCCGCACGTCCCGCCCCCCACTGCAAGAGCGGTATCTGAACGGAAAGTGTGAGCTGTTGTGCATCGAGCAGTTCGCGATACGCATTCGATATGTCGGAACCGGTCGCATTGAAACCGTAGCTGGCCTCTAAC
>JAZDDD010000410.1:0-10122 GCA_036679545.1 Gemmatimonadota bacterium
GGCCACACCCGCACGGCGCAACACCCCGCGTACCCTCGCATGGAAATATGGAGGATCAATGGGTTTGCGGATGTAGTCGTCGGCACCCTCATCCATCAATTCGATCTCCATCTCCGGATCGGTGGATGCCGTCAGTACAATGATAGGCAAACTTGCGGTGGCCACGTTGCCTCGAACCTTGGCAATCACTTCACGACCATCCAGTCGAGGCATGTGTAGGTCAGTGACGATAAGCGTAAAATCCGCGTTGGCGGCCAAACGCTTCATCGCATGTTCCCCATCGACCGCTTCAGTTACCTCGTACCCCTCCTTCATAAGCAAGCGCTTTGCTTGCTTTCTTGTGACGGGGTCATCTTCGACGAGCAAGACCTGATGCACAACCGCCGGCTTGGACTCTTCTTTGTCATCTGGTGGGGTGGGTTCGGCGACGGTCTTCGATACATTTGGCGTATTCGTCGACGCCTTCTTGGACCTGTTCGATTTCGTACTTCTTTTTCGCCGTGTAGTCTTGCGTGTGGTTTTCTTGGCGCGTTTGGTGACGGTTCCCTGCTTGACTACTGTCTCTTCGGCATCCGACTCTTGACCCGGTACCGACTTGGCCTTGTCCTCCTTGAAGTCTTCGCCCAGCTGGTCTTTTTCGGACACTTCACCTAACACACGCTCTAATTCTTGGAGTGTCGTCGCACCCGCGCGAACGTGATCGAGTGCACTCTCCCGAACAGCACGAAAACCGGCACCGTGCGCAGAGCGGCGCAGTTCGAGGTGTGGGGCTTCGTTCGCAATGAGCGACTGGAGCTCTGGGGTCATCGTGACGACTTCGGATACGGGATTACGTCCGCGGTACCCCGAATCACCGCAGCTTTTGCACCCTACGGTTCGTACGATCGGTTTAACTCCGTTTCTTTTAGCGAGGACCTCCTCTTCGAGTGTCAATTTACCGTTCGTTTTCTCATGACATTCCGGACAGACCGTGCGCACCAAACGCTGGGCAATCGCACCACGTAAGGTGGCCGCGATGCTGGTGGGGTCGACGCCAATGTCAGTAAGGCGTTTGACAACACCAAGTGCGTCGTTCGTATGCAGCGTGGCCAGCACGAGGTGACCCGTCATGCACGCTTGAATGGCAATCTCAGCCGTTTCGACATCCCGAATCTCACCGACGAAAATAACATCTGGATCTTGACGTAAAATAGCCCGTAGCGCGGACGCAAACGTGACACCCTTCTTGGGTTCGATCTGAATCTGATTGATCGACTCGAGTTCGTACTCAACCGGGTCTTCGACCGTCATGATGTTCTGCTCATCAACCCATCACGTTGGCCGAGCAGCGCGCGGAAACGCACCAACTCAGGCTTTGTCATTCGCAATTCGCCGAGCCCTATGGTGTTTCCGGGATTGAGAATCCGGATGACGATCTTCTCGCCGTCTCGGGTGGGGACGGTCGATACGCGCAAGTCGTACGTCTTACCCTGTGCAATGATTGCCGAACGCCCGTCTTGTGGCCTGATACGGTCGGCGATGTCCATCTTCGCAAGAATTTTGACACGTGAACTCACGCGGATCATCGCTGCCATTGGCAGTTGCATGTAATGCCGCAACACTCCATCTACGCGGAACCGAACGGCACCCCCGCTCTTCCCCGGTTCGATATGTATGTCACTCGCACCCTGCTGGATGGCGTCGCGCAGAAACAAATTAGTCAGTTGGATAACTGGCGCAGAGTCGGCCTCGGCTGCCGACACGTCGTCCTCATCTTCAGTCTCAACAACCGAGATGTCATCGGCGTCCAGGGGGCCCAGTTTGTCCAGAAATGTCTGCACCGCCTTCTCCGGTGCATAATAGTTGTCGATCGCGTCGGCGATTTGATCCGGAGGCGTTATGACAAATACGACCGCGCGACCGCTCGCAAAGCCAAGAGCCTGCTCGGCATCGAAGTCGGTGGGATCACTGGTCGCGACGAACAGACGACGATCTTCCTCACGAATTGGAATGGTGCCGTACTGCCGCGCAATATTGTCGGGGACCAATTTCAAAACGTGCGGAGGCACATCGTTGACCGACCCGCACTCCGTGCGAAAGTGCTCTGCAACGCAAAGAGCCAGATCATCCAGCGTTATGGAATACGCTTTCGCAACGGCTTGCCAGGCCTCCAAGCATGTCGCTTCCGGATCCAACAACGTACCCATGTCAGGCGACTCGACATTCGTAACGCCGGCCCGCTTGACAGCCGCGATCAAATAACTCGTCAGTGCCTGACTGTTACGCATGACTACCCACGCACGTCCCTATGTCACTCAAGTACACCATCACCGCCTCGAACTCCATTTCGACTTCCGGCATGATATCCACTGCACGCGATATCGAACCGGCGCGTGCGTTCCACTCAACTTCATCGAGCAATTCAGCTAATCGGGTCGCCCGAATTGTTACCGCCGCGGAACGAAACACATGGGCGGCCCCTTCAACATCCGGCGCCGACGATCGTTCGACCGCGCCTTGCAGCACAGTCATCCGACCGGGTGCGTCACCCGTGAAAACGCCCAAAAGGCCATCGACCGCATCCGCGACGCCGGCCTCGGCCATGGTGCTTACCAGCGCGTCACGATCGACCGGCGACTCAACATCGACCGGAGCCGGTGGCGATGTGGAATCGACCCGACCACTTCCCCACCCTTCGACGGCCGCAAACAACTCGTGCGGTTGAAACGGTTTGAGTAAGAAACGATCAAAACCGGCCGCCAAACAACGATCGCGCACACCCTCAACCCCGTAGGCCGTTACCGCAACAATCGGCACGCGTGCTTCTTGACCCGGTGTCGAGCGAATGGCGGTAGTGGCTTCAAAGCCATCCATGACGGGCAACTGCACATCCATCAACACAACGTGGTGCGAGCCCCTTCGAACAGCATCGACGGCGTCACGTCCATTATCAACTATCTCGACAGCGTGCCCCCTCTTACGCAACATGCTCGATGCCACGGCCTGGTTCACGGGGTTGTCTTCAACAACCAAGACCTGAAGTTTCTCCCGCGATTCTACGATTGAGTGCCGTGTTACGAGATCAGCGGCTTCGTTATCGGTGGCGCGGTCAGAACCCTGGCGTACGACCGCAACCGCCTCCAGAAGATCGGAGCGGGACACAGGTTTTGTGAGATATGCCGCCACACCTAGATCGCGGCACCGGGCCGCATCCCCACGCTGACCGGCAGAGGTTAGAATCATGACCTCAACGGACTCGGTCTCCGAACGCGCCCTGAGCGAACGGGCCAGATCAAAACCGTCGCGGCCCGGCAAATACGAGTCGATCATCGCGATATGACATGGCTCATCTTGGGCCAGCAACAACTCCCGAGCAGAATCTCCGTCCCACGCCTCAGATGTCTCGATACCCACGTGCCCGAGGATATCACAGATGATCCTCCGACTAGCACCGTTGTCACCCACGACGAGCACACGCAAACCACTGAAGGTTGGGTTGGCCTTGACCGGCACAACCCGACGTTCGTCTGACTTCATTCGCACCGAGAGCGAGAAGGTGCTCCCGCTGCCTTCTTCACTCTCTACGCGGACATCACCGCACATCATGTGGGCCAGCCGTCTGGAAATCGCGAGTCCCAGACCAGTGCCACCATACTCTCGCGCAGTAGTAATGCTGCTCTGTGTATAGTCCTCGAAAATCGACTCGAGACGATCTTGGGATATCCCGACACCGGTGTCTCTCACCGAACACGTCAGCCCCACGTCGTCGGCAATCGGACCGTCAAGGGACACCGTCACGACGATTTCACCCGACGTCGTAAATTTTACTGCGTTGCCGACGAGGTTGGACAACACCTGCCGCATTCGACCCGGATCGCCCCTGAGAAATCGTGGAACATCGGGTCGAATGTCGTACGCCATCTCCACGCTTTTTTCGAACGCGCTCACGGCCATGACCCGCACAACCGAATCGACCAACGCATGGATGTCGAACCTCGTTTCCTCGAGCCGGAGGCCCTGCGCTTCGATCCGAGAAAAATCCAACACGTCATTCAGCAACGAAAGAAGGGACACCGCCGATGTCTTGATGAGGTCGGCCGACCGACGCTGGTCAGCATCCAAGTCGCTGTCCAACAAGACATCGATCATCCCCATCACACCGTTCATCGGCGTCCGAATCTCATGACTCATATTGGCCAACAGTGAGCCCTTCGCTTCGGCCGCTCGCTCGGCCGCTTCTCGCGCCTTCTTGAGAGCTTCGACCGCCTCAGCTGTAGCCGTGACGTCGCGTACCAACCCCTCCAGCCCGATCAC
This sequence comes from Gemmatimonadota bacterium, assembly GCA_036679545.1. Lineage (GTDB taxonomy): Bacteria > Gemmatimonadota > Gemmatimonadetes > Gemmatimonadales > GWC2-71-9 > JAZDDC01. The sequence goes on from JAZDDD010000410.1 coordinate 4,294, forward strand.
CTTTCCATCCGCATCGCGCAGGGGTCGTGCGGTGAACATCACCCGTTTTGGAGACCCCCGACGATCCGTTATGACCGTTTCATAGTTTGTGAGTTCGTCCCCGGAAAAAACACGTTCCAACGCCGCGAAATCGAGTTCGCGGCGATCCGGCACAAATTGTTCTTTGAACGACCGGCCTACAACCTCTGATGGTGCAGCTCCGTAGACCGCTTCGACAGCGTTATTTGCGTATGTCCAGCGCCAGCGGTCATCAATCCGCCAGACGACATCGCCCAACAAATCGACCAACCAACGATCGTCGCGCCCGAACGGCGTGTGCTCGCCGCCGACGGCGTTAGTTGGACTGGACAAAGGCTCGTAACGCTTCAAATTATTGACCCACACGTAGTTACAATTCATTCCGGCGGCACCCAGCAGGGCGCGCGCATAGATCCCCGCTATGAGCAGTATCGACCGGAAAAAACTGCTTCTTGATCAGCTTTGGATTGAAATGAACGACAAGTATTCGGTAGGATGCCATCGGACAAGACCGCATAAGCTATTGGAAAAGAACAACTTAGCTGTTCTAAGCATCTTCGTGATCGCACTTTCATGCGACGATCGTGGAAACGACGCTCTTGTCTTTTTTGAGGGCCGCGCCATTGAAACCGTCGGCGATTCCGTTTTTGCGGTTACGAGCAGCCCCGAAAAAGCTATTCTCGCATTGAATCTCAAAACGGACAACATCGACACCATTGGCAGAGGGGACCTGAACAGCCCGGTGCATCTGCAGTTCTTGGGTGGCCGATGGTACGTCTCCGACGTTGTAAACGCTTTACCATCGGTCAAAATCTTTGCACGTGGAGAAAACGGACAATTTCACCTCGTGCGGGCGGTAAACCTGGGGGAACAAACATCACTTCATCATCAGTTTGCCGTTTTGCCCGACGGGCGAATCGTCGTCGAATCGCGGGATGACAGATTGGTGGTGATCAGCCAAGACAGCGTAGCAACGTTTGCACTGACGCAGACCGGTCCACGCCCGTCCATCGTCGTAGCTGCCCGAGGTGGGGTGCTGCACGCGGTGCCCGATAGTCATCTCACCTTGTACAATGCGTTTGGCAATATCCGATGGCGCGCCGAATGGCCCTGGAGTGAGGACGCCTACGTCACCGACATCGCCATTGATGCCAAGTCGCGCGTTCATGTGCTGGCCGGAATCCCCGACCTAGGCGAGGGCGAGTTTCGCGTCTATTCGATCGTTGGAGAAACCGGAGAGGTGGTCTGGTGGTCAGACCCGGGTGAGCGTGCGACGTTTTCGGTGACGTTGTTTGGGGACATCTCGCCCGACGACACGGGACGGTGGTTTTGACGAACAAACAGTTGAACAGTAGAACGTCGAACGTCGAACGTCGAACGTCGAACAGTCGAACAGTCGAACGGCTGAACGGTGAACAAGTAAACAGTTCGAACGGTCGAACATCTGAACGTCAGAGCACCCCCGCAACATCCAACGTCAGGTTCACTGGTTCAATTGTTCGATGTTCAACGTTCAACTGTTCTATTGTTCAACTGTTCTATTGTTCGCTGGTTCAATACTTCAGTCCCAACGACCCAGCCAAATCCTTTATGACTTGTTCCTGCGATTCATCGACATTGTCAGGAACTTTGATGGCAATTTCTACGAACTGATCTCCGCGTTTCCCGTTCTTCTCGACACCCATTCCCCTAATTCGGAACCGTTGCCCACTTTGTGTCCCGGCCGGGATGGTCAAGATCACTTTTTTTCCGGTGACGGTTCTGATTTTTATTTTTGTACCCAGCATGGCCTGTACGAAGTTTATCGGCACCGTGCAAATCAAGTCTTGCCCCTCGCGCTGAAAAAAGCGATCCGCTAAGACCTGAAACGTGACAAGTAAATCGCCGGACGGCCCACCGGTGGGGTCGCGTTGGCCTTGGCCTTTCAGACGCACCTTTGTACCGGAGCGGGTGCCGGGGGCAACCGTAACCATGAGGCGCTTATTGATATCTACATCGCCACGGCCAGCGCAACGTGGGCAAACTTTGCTTGGGATTCTGCCACGCCCTCGACACGCGGGGCAAGGACGGTTCACCGCAAAGCTCCCCTGACCAAAGCTCACCATCCCACGCCCAGCACATTCCGTGCATTGAGAGACCTGCGCCCCGGGCGCCGCACCGGAGCCCGCACATGCCGGACATGCTTCGGAAACGCCAACGGTAACGGTGACTTTTCCACCGACCACAGCGGTACGGAACGGAAGGTCCGCACTGATCTCAATCGGCTCGACGGGCGCGGACCTCCTTCCCCCTTTGCCAAAAACGTTGGAAAAGAAGTCGCCGATCCCACCGAAGCCACCAAGATTTCCAAAGTCAAACTCTTCGCGGGTTGGACCGCTTCGCGATCCACCGGGGCTTGACGTGGAGCGTGTTCGAAACCCACCAGGGCCACCGCCCGTAAACGCACCGAGTTTGCGCATCAAGTCATACTTTTTGCGCTGATCCGCATCGCTCAGTACTGAATAGGCTTCCGCGATCTCCTTGAAACGATCGGACCCCTTTTCGTTGTTGGGGTTGGCATCCGGATGGTACTTCTTCGCCAATTGACGATAGACTTTCTTTATCTCATCGTCAGTCGCGGATGCCGCAACACCGAGGGTTTGGTAGTAGTTCTTAGACGGGGCCATCTCTTATCCGCTACCGCCGCCCTGCCACATGCGGACCTGGACTTTCGCCGGACGTAACAGTGCACCACCAAACCGGTAGCCAATCTGCACAACCATTCCAACGGTCTGATCCTCCTCAGGCGTTTGCGCAGGCAATGAACCAATCGCCTCATGTTGGTTGGGATCGAACACATCGTCCTGCGCTCCGACCCTCTCCAGTCCGGCGCCGGTAAGTTCGCGGATCAATTTTCGCTCCACCAATTCGACCCCCTTTATCACATCCTCGCTCGAAGCAACGGATGCATCCAGGTCCGACACGCGCCCAAGGTCGTCGAGCGCATCGAGTATGTTGGTCACGACATCGGCTTGCGCGCGTGACCACGTTTCGGATCGCTCTCGCGACGTACGTTTTCTAAAATTCTCGTATTCGGCGGCTACTCGTAGATGGCGGTCCTTCAGCTCCTTCAGCTCCTGTTCTAACCGAATCGCTGCCTCCTCCGGTCGCTCGGGAACGGCTCCGTCCACCGGCCCACCGGTCCCGGTTGGCGTCGTTTCGGCAGTATTTCGGGAGTCCGAATCCTGCGATTCCGCGTTCGTGGCGGAGCCTGCTATTTCGGCATCTTCTATTCGATCGTCTTCAGTCTTCATAGCTAACTTTCGCGTTTCCGGCCCTGGTGAGTGGGAAAGAATACTATAGTCGAGTGGCAAACGACGTACCATCGTTGTACTGCCTATTTGGCATACGGCCTGGACGAAATCTTCTGGACTTGCCCTACAGAAGGGCCCTCCTCAACAAATCTAGAGCCCTGAGCGCGCTGCGTTGGCGAATATCCTCGCGATCACCAGGTAACACCACGGCTCGGTGGGTCGTTGAATCAGCTACTCTCGCCGCTATGTGCACCGTTCCAACCGGCTTCTCAGGGGTCCCGCCAGCGGGGCCGGCCACCCCGGTCACAGCGATGGCGGTGTCGGACCCAAAGCGTTGTTGCGCACCCAGAACCATAGCCTGGGCTACCTCAACACTCACGGCTCCGTGGCGTTCAATTATCTTGGCGGGGACACCCAAAAGATTTTCCTTCACGTCGTTGGCGTAGGCGACGACGCCCCCAAGGAAGACATCGGAACAACCGGGCACTTCCGTGAGACGATGGCACACCAGCCCACCCGTGCACGATTCGGCAATCGCGATCGTGAGACGGTTTTTTCGCAACGCGGACAAGAGGCTTTCAGCCACACCCGCGCCATGGTATTGGTGCCTTCCCAGCATTGGCTTCAGTACCTCAACGGCGCTGGCCAGTCTTTCGTGCGCTTCGGCGCTGGGCAGTCTCCAGGCGGTGATCCTAAGATCCACACCCGCCTCTGCACTGGGTAGGTAGGCCAGGGTTAACGGAGCGATTTGTTCTTCAACCCCGTCCAAGGCGTCCGCCAAGGCAGATTCCGATATGCCCGCCGTCCGCAGGGTCTTGGATTGAATGACAAGATCACCCGAACGTTGTTTCACACGTGGAATGACCTCATTGGCCAAGAGACCACGCATCTCTTTCGGGACACCCGGCAACATGACGACTGTACCGATGGTGCCCTCCATCCAGATTCCTGGCGCTGTGCCCAACGGATTCGGCAGCGCGCTGGCGCCTTCGGGGAGATCCGCCTGTGTTTGATTGGATGCGGGCATTGGGCCGTGCCCCATTTGCTCAAACCGACTCCGCAACGTCTCGAGGTAATGATGATCCCGCACCAACGACACCTCAAAAAGGTCCGCCACGGCCATTTTGGTTATGTCGTCCCGGGTGGGGCCAAGGCCACCAGTCGTTATGACGAAACCGGATCTTGCTAACGCGACGCGCAACGCATCGCGGATGGACTCGGTATCGTCCGCAACGGTTGTGGCCCGCGCCACGACGGCCCCCACCGACGAAAGAGCCAGCGCGATTTCCGCAGCGTTGGTATTGACCGTTTGACCTAGGAGTAGCTCGTTACCAACGGTGAGCAGCTCAACGTCCATGGCCTGGACCGGGAGAGACCGGTGAAACACCACGCAAGAGGTCTCGATACTTGTAGATGTAGACGACGAGCGAATACACCGTTAGGACAACCGCGATAGCAAGTGTCACCGCCACGAGAAGTCCGTGGAATTTGTCCCAAAGCGCTCCCAACCAACCTGAGCGCCAACCGAACGTTTCCGACATATCCTTCCATGCAAACCAACCGATGGTTGCACCCAAGAAAATATCTTGGACGATTGTCTTCAGTTTCCCGGGACCGAGTGCCTCAATCACTACACCACGGCGTTTGGCAAACTGGCGAAAAGCTGTCATCAACAGTTCGCGGCCGAGCAGTAGTACCAGCACTAATAGAGGTAAATTTCCCCACCACGGAATTTCGTATTGCCGCATGGGGTAACGAGTGATCCAATAGATGGGTATGAGTGTCGCAAACAACAGGAGCTTATCTGCCAGCGGGTCGAGCAACTTGCCCAGATCGGTAATCTCGTTGCGCTCGCGAGCCAGCCGACCGTCGTAAATGTCACTGACCGCCGCAATCACGAAAACAGCGAATGCGATCAGCTTCGGTAGATACCCATTGATAAACGGCAGGAGGGCAATGACCGGTGTCAGCCCAATCCGGGTGATGGTCAGGATGTTCGGCAGGGTCCAGATCGTTGCCCGTGTAACCATCAGCTGAGTGACTTGAGAACCAGCTTTGCTACGTGTCGGAGTGTTTCGAAAACGCCATCACCACGCATGGCAACTGACTCGAAGTATGGGGCTTTGCCAATCCACATACCGTCAATCTGTTGGACCAGAAACTCACCTTCGTGATTCGAATCCGGTACCGGGCGCTGCCGCGCTGGATCTTTTATCTCCCAACCAGGATTGAGTTGCGCCTGGAGATCGGCGATGGGCGCCGCATTTGGAAGATCTCGTTTGTTGTATTGCATAACAAACGGGGTCTTTGTCAGGTCATAGCCGTACTCGGTCAGGTTGTCATACAGGTTTTGCATGGACTCGATGTTGGCTTCCATGCGTTCGACCTGGCTGTCACCCACAAAAACCACACCATCTACACCCTTGAGAATCAACTTCCGCGATGCGTTGTAGTAGACCTGGCCCGGCACCGTATACAAGTGAAAGCGGGTTTTGAATCCGCGAATGGTGCCAAGGTC
>JAZDDD010000411.1:0-2910 GCA_036679545.1 Gemmatimonadota bacterium
GTGAAGCCAGCGACCGGAGGCTGGTTGCTGGAAACTACCGAGATGGTCGCCGTCGCACTGCTTTGCGCCCCCCCGGTATCTACCACTTCTGCAAGGATGAAGTGCGAACCAGCGCGTAGCGTCGCCATGGATAAACTGGTTCCCGTTCCAAGCAAGCCGTCCACCGAAGAAGTCCACGTTATGCCGGCACCGAGATCACCATCCTCGACATCGCTGGCGCTGGCGGAAAACAAGATGGTGTCTCCCAGCGCGAAACTGGCGCCGTTGGCGGGACTTGCCATGGAAACGCTGGGTGGCGTGTTGGCGGGCGGCGGCACTTGCATGCTCCAGAGCAACGACATGTTGTTAGTCAGACTGGGCGTCCTGAAGCTGAAGGTGGTGGCTACCTTTGGCGAGACTTGGACGCCGACGGTCGCCTGCTCCCCAAAGTCAAACCCTGAGACCCCAAACTCGACGTCGAGGTACTGCCCTCGAAGAAGACGACTTGGAACGTTGCGCCGTTGCAGACCGGTCCAGAGGTAGAAAAGCATGTGCCGAAGTGCGGGACTCCCCGCCACTCGACGACGAGTTCCCGATTGGGTGCGCTGCCCAACACGGTCCAGAAGACATCTCCCGCGCCAATCGTCTCGCCAGGACGGGCGTTGTCTGGGGTCTCGACGATCAGGGCGTCCCAAAACGGCGCCACGAGGTTGCCGAACAAGACGCTCGGCAGGGTGAACTCGTTCGGATCGAATCGGTTGGTGTCGAAGCTGAGATAGCCGGCCGAAAAGACCATAAAATTTGTCTCCCCCGCTTCGCTGTCGGCAAAGAAGATCGGAAACGGTGAGGACACGAAGCCTGTTGTGGGATAGGTCAGGCCAAGTTTGGTGCCCGCGAAGGAGCGGTATTCGAAGGGCACTTCGGACACGACGTAGCTCGGGGAATCCGCGACCGTGACCGTGACGGGTGCCGACACGGTGGTATTTCGGCCGACGTCGACCGCCTCGGCGGTCACCACATGGGCGCCATTGGCCGCGGTGCCGGTATCCCAGTCAACGCTATAGGGTGGGGCGGCGGCCGCGCCGATAAACACGCCATTGGCCAGGAAACGAACAAACAAGATCCCGACATCGTCCGCGGCGTCCGCCGTGAGCGTCGTGATCCCTCGTATTATGTCGCCATCGGCGGGGCTGGTGATGGACACGGTTGGCGGAACCGGATCCGGTGGCGGCAACACGCCACAGTTCGGGCCCGAAACCGACCGGCATAGGTTGAGCCGGCCACCGGTCAACACCTTGCCGTCTAGCGCCGGCGTTGGATCGACCCCATTCAGAAGCGCGGTGGTGAGCCCGGCGACGCTTAAGGTTGGCTGCGTAGCCAGGATCAGAGCTGCCGCCCCCGAGACATGAGGGGCAGCCATCGATGTACCGCTCTTGTAATCGTACTGACCGTTGAGCACGGTGCTGAGAATGTTGCGTCCGGGCGCGCCTAAATCGACGGAGCTCAGCCCAAAATTGCTGAAGGAGGCGAGTCCATCGACGTTATTGGTGGCGGCCACGGAAATCACGTTGGCGACCTCGTAGCTTGCCGGGTAGGCAGGCGTCACATCATTATCCGACGTGGCATTGCCGGCGGACGCCACGAATAGGATGCCATTGTCGTTGGCGGCGCTGATCATGTCTCGGAGCGCTTGGGAAAATCCACCGCCACCCCAACTGTTGGAAAGGATTCGAACATTGACGCCATCCAACTTGGCTTGAACGGCGTAACCAATGGCTTCGATGGCATCAGCCGTGGTGCCGGCGCCCGAGGCGGGTAAGAATTTGAGAGCCATGATTCGGGTCGTCCAGTTGACACCGACCACACCCAACCCATTGTTGCCAGCGGCGCCAATGGTGCCGGCAACGTGTGTGCCATGGCTGTGGTCGTCCAAGGGGTCGAAACTGCCGGTGATCGCATTGAATCCATGGCTGCCAAAAGACGGCCCTGGTCGCGGATCGACCCACATGTTGCCGATGAGGTCGGGGTGCCGATAGTCCACCCCGGTATCTACCACACCGACAATGACCTCCGTGGACCCAGTGCTCACCTCCCAGGCAGAAGTGGCTCCAATGTCCGCGCCATCGGTTCCCGTAACGCCCCCCACCACCTGACCGATGTTTCGCAGACCCCAGAGGTCGAGAAAGTCCGTATCATCGGGTACCGCGAAGGTCTGTTGGAGATAATTGGGCTCCGCGTACTCAACGAATGGGTTGCTATCTACACCCGCGATTCCCGCAGCGACGCCGCCGTTCAGATGCACCAGCTCGAGTTGGCCGTCCCATACCTCCGCAAGGGTTTCGTGACCATAGGCGTCGGCTTGTTCGTAGATCTCGTACCAAAGCTGCTCCGTAAGCGTGGTGGTTAACTTGATGATCATTTCACCCGGTGCCACCGCCGTGCCCGCCATCACTCCCGACTGGTTCACTGGCGGTTGGAAGCGTCCGGTCGCGTCTTCGTTGCCGGGCTGTTGTGATACTGGTTCATCTATATGGGCTTGTACTGGCAATCGGTCGGCAACCGCTACCATTAGCGACAAAAGAAAAACGAAGAGCAATCTCACCCACCTGGATCTTCCAGCCTTCAAGATTTTCGGCGTAACTGTCTCTAATGTCTCGCACCGATGAAAGGGTTTGGGATTTGACATTTCTTTCCTCCCAGTTATTATGATCAGTTCTTCTCCGAGCAACCCTTCCGACATTCTTGGCCTTTTTTGCCTTTCCGTAACGTGCCGATCAACCAATAATGTTGTGGGCTAACCATTGAAAACCAAAAGAGAAGAGAACTCTGTGTAGAACACGGTTCTTCTTCCTCCGAATCCATGCAAATTTTCGAAGCCTCGAGCGATGAACCCGAGGCGTCCCAATCTTGAACTCCTCTCCCTATTCGAAG
>JAZDDD010000412.1:0-6249 GCA_036679545.1 Gemmatimonadota bacterium
CTCGCGCGGAGATATCTTCTCCCCGCCTCGATTGATGATTTCCTTTAACCGTCCGGTGAGAAACAGATAGCCGTCAGAGTCCAGATGTCCCTGATCTCCTGAGCGAAACCACCCATTGATGAACGCCGTTGTATTCGCGTCCGGGTTGGCCGCGTAACCAGTCGTGACATTCGGGCCCTGAATCACAATCTCACCCGTTTCGTTGGGCCCTAACACAGTGTTCCCATCGGGTGCCATGATCTGTATCGCCGGACCCGCCGCCAGACCCACCGAGCCCGGTTTTCTTCGCCGCGGCGGGCGGGGGTTGCTCGCTATTTGATGCGATGCCTCGGTCATGCCGTAGGCTTCGATCACCGGAACGTCAAACACATCCTCCAACGCCGCCAATACGTTTCGCGGCAGCGACGCAGATGATGAACGGATAAACCGGAGAGCGCCGGCGGCAATGACGTTCGCATGTTCGTCAGCACGCTCAAGAATCGCCTGGTGCATGGTCGGCACCGCCGTATACCAGGTTGGCTTTTGATCTTCCATCCAGTCGAAAAATCTGGGTGCCAAGAAACCGGGACAACACGAGACACTCGCACCTGCGTGGAGCGAGGCAAGTAACGCCGCCATCAAGCCGTGAATATGGAATAAGGGCATGACGTTCAGACATCGATCATCCGGCGACAACACCAACGTGGTCGAAATGTTTGCCGCCGACGTGACCAGATTTGCATGGCTCAATGGCACCATCTTGGGACGTGCCGTCGTGCCAGAAGTATGAAGAATCAATGCGACGTCGTCGGGACGGACTTTTTCGGCGACCTTGCACTGATGGGAGGTCGAACCATGCAACTCAAACTCGCCAGCCGCAGCGCCGTCCTCAACACAAAGCGCTATGACCTGAATTCCCCGGGACTGGGCCACGGCAACGGCGGGAGACTCGTCATTTTCCAACACGACGAGTGCTCGGGCGTTTAAATCCTTCAGATAGAAATCGAATTCCGTGTCGCGAAACTGTGGATTCAGGGGCGCGGCTGTGGCATGCGAAGACACAGCGACGAAGCACGCCGCCATCTCAGGTCCGTTTGGCAACACGACTGCGACCGGATCACCGCGGCCAACACCAAGCAGGTTGAGTTGCACACCGGCGCGACGGATTACCTCGGTCAACCCGCCGTAGGACAACGAAGGTCGGTCTGGAGCTGTAATCGCAACCTGATCGGGGTTCTTTGCCGCGTGCGCTGCTATGAGGTCGAGTATTGTCGAGTCCGCCATTCCTAGCCCTGTGTAAATCTCCCAAACCGTATTCTCGGTATTCAGAGCGCCAAACCTGACTAAATCGAGGCACGCAGCCACGTCTCGAACAGCGAAGGGTGGTTAGGAGGCCTCATAACCGATTCAACTCATTTGTGCCGGTCGCTTTACAAGCTTCTATCTGAATTGTACTTTGTGATATAAAGTTCTTTCAGGAGCACAATGCAACGCACATCATTCCTTCTCACAACCGGGCTGGCCCTGGCGCTCCTCGGTGATTTCCTACTCCGCCCGCCGCTGGGGTTGAACTTTCCGCTGTGGGTGAGCGCTTTCCTCCTAGTTTCTGCCTGGACGACGGCCATCTCGCCGATACACAGCGGGCTCTCGCTACCAATTTTGTTTTTTGCTGGTTGTATCGCGTGGCGCGATTCCACTTTCCTAACCGCGGGTAACACGTTGGTCGTTGCCGGGTTGGCGGTACTGCCACACGTGCAACACGCAAGGATTGTCCTTAGAAATGCACTCGTCTCTGACTACATCGGCGGGGTGGGCGTCGTCCTGCAGCACATTGTCTTGGGATCAACGAAATACTTCACCGATGAACTGCCCCAGGCAGCGGTTGGATCACGATGGCAACGACGCGCAATGTCGATAACAGTCGGCATTGCGTTGGCGATACCGGTCATCGGCGTGTTTGGCGCCCTATTCTCCTCCGCCGACCCAACCTTCCGCAGGATGTTTCAGTCGGTTCTGAATGTCAGCCCTTCATGGTTTTTCAATCATGTGATTTTTGCGGGCGCGATTGGCGTCGGGTCGATTGGATACCTTCGCGGGTTAATGTTGCCAACCGGCTCAGGAGCAATCCGTCCCACGCCTCCTACACCCGGACGTTTCGGTCTTATCGAAATCTCCATACCGCTCGGCGGATTGATTGTTCTGTGTGCCATCTTTGTCTTGCTTCAACTGCCATACATGTTTGGCGACGGCACCGTCGTTCAATCGGTGGCCGGCCCGAGTTACGCCACCTATGCGCGCCGTGGTTTTTTCGAACTCACGACAGCCACCGCGCTGGTAATCCCTATCCTGCTCGGTGCCGACAGATTGCTGCGAAAAACACCCGGAGCGGCGTATGCATTTCGCGTACTCGCGCTCGTACAAATCACACTGGTTGGAATCTTGATGGCGTCAGCCCTGCACCGCATGGGGCTCTATTGGGATGCGTACGGACTTACCACGACCCGCTTGTACGCCACGTCGTTGATGTTTTGGATCGGTACGGTGCTGGTATGGTTTGCGATGACCGTGTTACGCGGTCGTCGTCACCTTTTCGCGTTCGGATCGCTGGTCTCGGGGTTGGTCATGCTCGCCGCGCTTAACTTCGCAAACCCTGATCACGTCGTCGCACAGGTAAACATAACCCGCAGTTCAGCTAGTCAGCCTTTTGATTCTTACTACCTCACGCGACTGAGCGCCGACGCGTATCCATATCTCGTCAAAAGCCTGCCTGGTTTACCGGTAGCGGACCGTTGTCACGTTCTTTCGACACTACGACATAAACTTGATGACGGCTCCAGAGACTGGAGGGCGTGGAGTGTCTCGTTTGCTCGGGCGCGCAACGCCATAGAGGACGCCGAGAGGTGGGGTCTCAATTGCGACACCGCAAACGAACCGGCGGAACAACGTCACGGTCCTCGCTGAATCCACGGCAACAGCAAAAAACATTGTGCCGTTCCTTGGATTCAGCGGGGGCCGTTTTGATCAGAGAGACTTAGTGGCTTGCTGTGTATTTTGCGGGGATGGGTCCCGATAGGTTTTCATCAGCCCAGTATATGTTCACGACCCACCAACGATCACCGTCGTATATTAACTGGAAGCTATTGATGCCACGGACAAACGGCTCCTCGTCGGGACTGCGTCGGGATTCGTACGTGGAAAACGCATGCGCGATGTTGCCGTATCGCTCAGTTACCCGATTTATTTCGACTTCAAAGAACGGTTCGCGGGAGAAAAATCCGGTTGCGGCGGCGATGTATCCATCCACCGTATTCCGGTTGGTCCCCACTTCACCGGACTCACTACGACCGGTGGGGATCAATTGAGCACCTGGAGAAAACAGAGAACGGAAACGATCCCAGTCGCGCGGGCCGGCCGGCCCGGAGATCACATCATAGACGGCGGTCATGATAGCGTCGATCGAGCCAACATCAGCTGGGTCTGCCATTGCCATATCCTCCTGGGCCACCAGCCTCGAGGAAGGAGCGATGATCGCCGCCGCCGCCAAAAACGCACCGCACCATAAGAACTGTCGCTTCATCGAGACTCCTCGTTGATCTGTGGCCTATATCTGACCGCGGGATTAAGTAACTTAACACGCCCCACGTGATCAATCGAATACTCCCGAAATGTGATCCAGTTCCTTTCCTTAAATGAGTGTTGAATGTTGAGTGTTGCATATTGAGCAGCCCAAGGTCCGTATGAATTGGATCAAACGAGCCGGCGTGGCGCTCACGGTAATCATGGTCGGGCCGCTAAGCTCCAGCGCCACGGCGTTTCAAGAGGCAGCAAACCAGCGTGTGGTTGTCATTACGACGGGTGGAACCATCGCAAGTCGCCGCGGGGCACCCACCTTGGACGGTGCATCGTTAGTCCACGCCGTTCCACAACTTCAGGAATACGCCGATGTTGTGGTCGAGGAGTTTAGCCGAATCGGCTCGTCCCAAATGACGCCGCGCCATTGGCTTCGATTGGCAAAAAGAGTGGGAACCGTGCTGACGGCGGATCCTGAACTGGCGGGTGTCGTCATCACGCACGGAACCGATACGATGGAAGAGACCGCGTTCTTTCTCCATCTAACCGTACGAGATCCAAGACCCGTTGTGTTGGTTGGGTCCATGCGATCTGCGAACGAAATATCCGCCGATGGCCCCGCCAATTTGCTCGATGCAGTCAGGATCGCCACCGTACCAGACGCGCACGGCAAGGGTGTTTTGATCGCGATGAACGGCGAGATCAACAGTGCACGGGACGCTCGGAAAACGGACAACCAACGGGTACAGGCTTTTCGATCACCGGAACTTGGAGTTTTGGGTTTTGCGGATTCCGATCGCGTCACGTTTTATCGAGCTGTCACAAAGCCGCACACCGTGCAGACACCCTTCGACGTGCGTACGACTGATGCGCTCCCCCGCGTGGAACTTGTGACCGACTATGCTGGCTTTGACGGTTCCACCATCGATTACTGGATCGATACCGGTATCCAAGGGTTGGTGATCACCGGATTTGCGGGTGGCCGGTTGAGCGAGGGGACAACACGAGGCGTGCAACGTGCCGTGGCGTTAGGTATTCCGGTCGTGATCGCTTCGCGTGTACCGGGAGGGCGCATTACCGGACCCCCCATCATCCCCAACACCGTGCTTGCACGAGACCTATCGCCGCAAAAAGCCCGCATCCTTCTTATGCTCGCCCTCACGCAGAGTTCTCGCCCCACAGACATAACGCGAATATTCGAACGCTTTTAAAACGCTTCGCGTACGCGGGTCGTCTGCATTTGCATCCGTGTGATCCACAACACACCGAAAAAACCCCCACCCATGTAGGTTGTCCGTGCGGTCGCGAATTATCCGTGAAGCGGCGTAGGATGCGCCGCGTCACATCTCGATTCATGCCGTCGCGGACTCGATTTCGCCGCGTAAAATCTTCTCTAGGTGGTATCCGTGTAGCAACGCTGTGTCAGGTCTCAGGTGTCCAGGTCCCCCGGTCCCCCAGCCACCACAACCTGGCGCCTGTTTCCTGACACTGTCTTCTAGTTTGTTGGGCACCAAATGCTTTCGTGCTTTGGTGCCCGCGTAGCGCTTACCACCGTTTGTTATCCGCCTAACCGGATCGAAAAGGTGGCGCTACCTTGTCGTCCATGTCGTCACCGACGTTGATACGCCGAGCTGAGTCTTTCTCCGGGCGCACAGCTCTCATCGAATCAGACGGAACAACCCATACGTACGACGCATTGCGTCAACGTTCTTCCTTGGCTGCAAAGACGTTTTTAGGAACTCGTGACAATCTTCATGGGGCACGAGTCGCTTTTCTCGTGGCACCGGGCGCCGACTACGTCACGACACAATGGGGGATTTGGCGAGCCGGTGGAATTGCCGTCCCACTTGCCACGATGCACCCATCCGAGGAGTTGGCGCACGTCATTTCTGATTCCGATCCTGCAATCGTCGTCGTGCAGCGGGATCTTGCCGAACGCGTCCAACCTATTGTGCAGGAACGAGGCATATGCCTGCTTTGCACCGACGCACTCTTCGCACCCAGCGACGGTGTGTTGCCAACCGTATCACAACACGGCTCCGCTATGATCGTCTACACGAGTGGTTCGACGGGCAAGCCAAAGGGGGTGGTCACGACGCACGCGAACATTGAAGCGCAAATAACCTCACTGATCGCCGCGTGGGGTTGGTCTCCCGAAGATCGCATCCTGCTAACGTTGCCACTCCACCACGTGCATGGCATCATCAATGTGTTGGGATGCAGCCTGTGGTCCGGGGCGACATGTGTAGTGCTTCCACAATTTGATGCCGCTACCGTTTGGCAAACTTTCGCCAACAGCACGCTCACCGTGTTCATGGCCGTTCCGACAATTTACAAAAAACTTATCGACTATTGGTTGATCGCGAGTTCGGCCGACCAAAAAAATATGTCACACGCGTGCGAACAATTTCGCGTGATGGTGAGCGGGTCAGCCGCACTCCCACAAACCACATTCGACACATGGCAACGCATCACGGGGCGCACGCTTCTCGAGCGGTATGGCATGACCGAGATCGGGATGGCGCTTTCGAATCCCCTCGACGGCACAAGACGCCGTGGATACGTTGGTACTCCACTTCCGAACGTCGATGTGCAACTCGTCGATGACAACGGGTCCACCGTCGCTCACGGCGATCCTGGTGAGATCTACGTCCGGGGCCCATTGGTGTTCAAAGAATATTGGCGCCGTCCGGTAGAGAC
>JAZDDD010000413.1:0-3928 GCA_036679545.1 Gemmatimonadota bacterium
GGGACGGTTGGATCGATTTCGATAGCCCGATGCGCGGCTGCCTTTGCCGCCGGCATCGCCTCATCGGGACGCGCCAGACCGTATTGTGCAAGAGCTAAATGCGTCGCCGCAAGCCCGGACCACGCCAACGCGAATTGCCGATCTGCCTCCACGGCCGTGTTTAACAACTCCAGACTCTTGTACAGACTGGTTTCGTTTCGCTTATTCCAAAAATGTCTGCCCTTGAGATACGTTTCGTACGTATCGAATTCATCTGTTGATGTCGGCGGGTTCGTCGTGTTACCCAAGAGTTTGAGTTTGAGCTGCGTGACCACCGCGGCTGTAATTTCGTCTTGGATTTTGAACACGTCATCAAGCGATCGGTCATAAGTTGAGGACCACTGTTCGCTTCCATCTTCGACGTCAATGAGCTGGCTCGTGATCCGTAGTCTGTTTCCTGCCTTGCGCACGCTCCCTTCGACTATGTGGCTTACGCCCAAAGCGTCGCCGATGCGTCGAACGTCGTCCGTTTTACCCTTGAACACAAAGGCCGAGGTGCGAGCAACAACACGAAGCCCTTCCACCTTGCCGAGCACGTGTGTGATATCCTCAGATATGCCGTCGCTCAAGAATTCGTTTTCCGGATCGGAACTCATGTTGACGAATGGCAAGACGGCGACCGACTTTTGGGTCCGGGCGGCCAACTCAGGTGGGCCGCCCCCTATCGCCAGGGCAGTCGTTAACGCTTGCGCGAACTGGGCGGCGGTTTCGTATCGATCTTCTGGAGCGGTTGCCAACGCCCGTTGCAACACTCGGTCGATAGCTGCGGGGAACAGACGCTTGTCGGTGGGCAGACGCGGGGGCGGTTCCAAAATGCGCATTGCCATCGACGCTTGCGCCGTAGCCGCTGTGAAAGGTGTGGCGCCCGTCAACATTTCGTAGAGCATACATCCCAAACTGTAAACATCGCTCCGTCCGTCGCAAACGGAGTCACCGGCTACCTGTTCAGGACTCATATACGCCGGTGTGCCCAAGACAAAACCCGCGCTAGTCAATCCACCTTCCGTGACGTGTAAACCTTTGCCGACCCCAAAATCTGCCACAACAGCAACACCATCGTGTATCATGATGTTGTCGGGTTTCACATCGCGATGTACAATGCCCTGCCGATGTGCGTAATCAAGCGCGTGCGCTACGGCGCGTGCCAACTCCAAGGCTTCTCGAATAGGCAGTGGCGCATGCGTACTGAGACGATCCGCCAAAGAACCGCCATGCACGATCGGCATGACAAAATACAACAGACCATCGGCCTCGCCGGAATCGAGTAGCGGGAGAATATGGGGGTGCGAGAGTCGTGCGGCGAATCGAATCTCCTGAAGAAAACGATCCCGCCCGACGGCCGCCGCAAGTTCTCGTTTCAAGACTTTGACCGCCACCGATCTGTCGTGTTTGAGGTCCTGTGCTTCAAAGACGACGGCCATTCCGCCTCGCCCCAGAAGCGAGCGGAACTGATACCGGTCTTTTAGGGCGTGCTGCAAAGCCTGTACAATTTCCTGCTCAACGACGTCCTGATCCACGATCTGCGGCTCCTTGACGGGTCTGACGCCTGATAGAGGATACGGTCGCGATCGTATCGCCGCTAGCGTAAACCGCTCTCGGCAATCATCTTAGCCTTCCGGTCCATGCGGGGGATGTGGGCCGGTTCCCAAGCACGAGTGCCACTGACGGCGCCAAACCGGTCGATGGTGCGGGCCGCGAGATACCGTAGTAAAAAGATGGAACACATTGAAACGTGGCTTGAGTCAATCGGCCTCCCACAATACGGATCTCTATTCAAAGAACATCAAGTCGATTTTGATGTCCTCCATGACATTACGAACGAAGATCTGAAAGAACTTGGAATTCCGCTTGGGGATCGCAAGCGGTTCCTTCGTGCGATCCCACTCTTGCGTGTCGATACCGGGTCGGTGGTGCAAAAGGACACTGGTAGGCGGTACGCCCGCGAGGAAGAGAGCAGTGCCGAGCGCCGCCAAGTCACCATCCTCTTTTGCGACGTTGTTGGATCTACGGAACTGGCGAGCCGTTTGGACCCTGAGGAATTGGGTGCCGTCATGGCTGTCTACCAGGACCGGTGTACGCGAGTGGTGGATCGATGGGATGGTCACCTAGCCGAATTTCTTGGCGATGGAGCGGTCATCTATTTTGGTTGGCCAAAAGCCCACGAGGATGATGCGGAGCGCGCGGTGTATGCCGCGCTCGAGTTAGTCGAGGACCTACCCGCCGGAGACGGTGTCTTGCTCTCAGCACGGGCCGGGATTGCCACCGGACTGGTGTTAGTTGGTGAAATCAGGAGTGCGAGTTTGACTCAGCGTGATGGTGTTGTAGGCAAGACACCCAACCTTGCTGCGCGTGTGCAAGCTCTGACCAAACCGGGTACCGTGGCGATCACATCACAGACTCGGCGGTTGGTGGGCCACCGGTTTGACCTCGAGCATCAGGGTGCGCACAGCCTGAAAGGGCTGACGAAACCTGCCGATGTGTGGGTCGTTCGAGGCGTTCTCGCAAGTAAGAGCCGGTTCGAGGTGAGGGCCGGAGAAAGTGTTTCACCGCTTGTTGGGCGCCGGAAGGAACTGACGACACTGATCAGCGTGTGGAAGGAATGTATGACCGGCGCTGGCGCGACGGTTCTCGTTTCCGGAGAGGCCGGTATTGGGAAATCGAGACTGCTTCAGGCTCTTGCGGAAGAGACAGAGAGCGTCTCGCATTATCATCTCACACTTCAATGTTCGCCACATCATACAAACACTCCGCTTCGCCCGTTCATTGAATGGCTCAACGTGTCCGCCGGCACAACACACGACCTCGACCCTGAAAAGCGGTTGGACAAAATCAACACGTACGTACAACGTTTGGGTTGCGACCCGAAGGAAACGGTGCCGCTTGTTGCCGCACTGCTATCCGTTCCGCTGGGCACTCGGTTCGCGCCCCTCAATGTCAGTCCCCAATTGCAACGCGACCGTACAATTCAGTTTCTCATCGACCTTGTTCGCCAACTGGCGGACGATCGTCCGACGTTAATGGTGGTGGAGGATCTCCATTGGGCCGACCCGACAACACTAGAACTTTTGATCCGTCTGATTGATCGCTTGAAATCATTGTTCGGCTTGTTGGTGCTCACGAGTCGACCGGAATTCGAATCGCCATTCGACCCGGGTGCGGTTCAACAGATCGATTTGCGCCGACTCGAGTCGTCGTCAACTATCGAAATGGTCGAACATCTCACGGGCCAAAAGGTCATTCGTAGTTCGATTCGCGATTCCATCCTTTCATTCGCTGACGGCATTCCTCTGTTCGTCGAAGAACTTACGCGCGCCCTACGTGTGTCGGGTAGTTTTCGTAGCGCGGGGAGTGGCAGTTACACGGCTGAAACCAGCCCTTCCGACTTTGCCATACCGGGAACCTTACACGAGTTGTTGCTGGCGCAATTAGATAGTATTCCTGCGGGCAAGTTGGTTGCCCAAGTGGCAGCCACCGTGGGTCGGTCATTTTCGCTGAGCCTACTTCGAGACATCCTCCCTACCCACCCGCAATTAACACAGAATTTAAAACAACTTTGTGAGGCCGGTATCCTCGCGCTGGAACCGGACAACAAAGAAGATGAGGTGTACGGCTTTCGGCATGCGCTCCTTCGCGAGACAGCGTATCAGTCTCAACTCAAGACCAGACGACGAGAAGTACATGTGCGCGTCGCCGATGCTTTGGAAAAGAACTACCCCAATCTGAAGGAGAGCGAGCCTGAGGTTCTGGCGCACCACAATGCGGAAGGTGGCCGCGCACATCCAGCGGCTGAGTACTTGTTGTCTGCGGGCCGAAAGGCGATTCAAGTCTGTGCGACGCAGGAGGCGGTTACCCACTTATCCAGAGGACTGAATCTCATCAAGGACTTGCC
>JAZDDD010000414.1:0-2839 GCA_036679545.1 Gemmatimonadota bacterium
TTGAACACAAAAAAAAGGGCGGGCCGTGGTGGCCCGCCCTCGATTCCAAAGAATCTACTAGAACGCGTCTTTCAGCATGATCTGGATGACGCGCGGGTATCCGCCCTGGCCGGTGATCTGACCAAAGTTGGAATTGCCGAATACCGAACGCGGACCGTTCCAGTTGGGCTGGTTGAAGATGTTGACGAACTCTAGGCGGACGTTGAAGCTCTGGCTGTCAGCGAAGCGGACCATCTTCTCGAACGACACATCCCAGTTGAACAACCACGGGCTCCGGACATCGTTATCCGAGAACGGCGTGTTGCCGATCTGCTGGTCACCCACGAACGTGTAGGCTGCCGGGTTGATGTAGTTGTTCACGCGGTCGGCCGTGGAGCCGGACGTGACTGGATCGGCACCCGTGGTATTCGGACGCTGGTGGTCGTACCCGAAAGCCCCGCCCCAGTTGGCGGACTGCTTGATAGCTAGCGGGAAGCCTTCACGCATGATCCCCGTCACCGCCGCGGAAATATCCCACGGGAAGCGATAGATACCACTGACGTTGAGCCAGTGCCGCGAGCTGAGCCGAGACGGACCGAAGTCCCCATCCACACGGTTGGTCACGTAGACAGTGGACTCTTCGTCGCTCAGGCGGTTCGCGCCCTCGTAGACGTTGTCTCTCTGGTCGCTCCAGGTGTAGTTGACCCTCGCACCCCAGTCGGAACGGAAGCGCTTTTCGAGCTCGAACTTTACAGCGTCGTAGCGCGATCGACCCGAGGAGACACGACGCGCATAGACGTCCTGAAACTGCGGGAACGGGCGGTTGAGCTGCCCCAGGGAGATTTGATCGTTGTCGTTGCCGAGCCCCTGTCCTTGGAACGGGTTCGGTACGAGGTCGTTGACTCTTCCGCCCAACGAGGCCGCGACGCCTGGGTCGAGCTGGTTGACATTGGTCCTGGAGTCAATCGTGCCGCCGATGGACAAGTTCGTCCCCTGGCTGCCCATGTATCCGATCGTGGCCACTATGTTGTTGTCCAACTCTCTCTGGTAGTCGAGCGACCACGTATTGAATCGGGGATGCTCGCGGAACTGATCGATATAGTTCACGTTCTGTCCCACATTCTGGAGTCGGCCGAGCGTGTTACCGGTCGGCTGGCTCACGCCCAGAGGGAACGGATTCGAGACTGGACCCGCGGAGGGTCCGACCTTCTCGAAGCTGTTGTAGGACGTTTGCGCAGCAAACCCGAGGTTGGCATGGTTGTTCAAGCTCGGTCCGCCACCAGTCAGAGGCGCCCAAAACATGCCCCAGCCACCACGAACCACGGAGTTGTCGCTGAGCGACCAGGCAAAACCGACTCGAGGGCCGACTTTGATTCCCGGAGGATCACCGGTGCGATTGGGGTTGCCGTCGAGTCCAGCGTAGAGAGCGCCACCGGTCAAACCGCCGGTCGGGTTGATCGGATAGGGGTTGTCGAAATCCCAGCCGTAGATTAGCTGGTCGTTCGCCTCGCCCATCCCCGTCTCATGCTCGAAACGGATTCCGAGGTTGAGCACGAGGTTGTCGTTGACACGCCAGTCATCCTGGAGGAAGCCGGCGTAGTACAAGATATTGTTCGAGTTCGCGGTTGCGATTTCCGCGCTTCCCGTGGTGGGAACGCCGAGCACCATCGTGGCGATGGCGTTGCCGGCGCTACCGGGTCCCTCCGTGAATCGCTGAGGGAAGGTGAAGTTCATGGGAGCCGTGCGGAACCAGTCGATCTTGTACTGGCGCATGACGCCACCGAATTTGAAGGTGTGAGCCCCGACGAACTGCGAGTACACCGCACTACCTTCTACCGAGGAGTGCACACGATCGTTGTTGGCCCAGCTACCGTGGGTCGAGTCGCCGTCGCCGTAGCCGTCGGCGGTGATGTTGGGGAACTGTTGGATGCCGATGGCGTTCATCGTGTCCGCATCCCAACCGAACGCGGCGGCGTCTGCCGACGTGAACTCGGGATTCGTGACGGTGTCGTTGAAACGCGAGTAACCGAACCGCAACGTGAGCACGGAGGCGTCACCGGTGATGTGCGTGGAGTTGATGGCAATCAGGTTGACATCGCGGTTCAGAATGGCGCTTCCCGTGTCGTAGTCCGGCACCGAGCCGAGCGCGGCGGTGTAGTACGGATTGGCGGGCTCCGAAGACTCGTAGTACATGTACGTACCAGTCAACTGCCAGTTATCGGTGACCGACACGTTAACGTTGCCGCTCGCCTGCCAAGCTTTGTTGTCGAGAATGGCCGTGATGGAGCACTGTCGGCCGATTCCCGGCGTGTTGACGCCACCCTGGCCGATGCAGGCATCGCCGACGTCGGCGAGCTGATTCGCGAGGCCGCTACCGACGCCATCGATACGACCGGCCGGAATCTGGTTCCCAGCGAACGCTGCGCCCGTAAACGGGTCGTAGATGGGGAAACCAAGGCTCGAGAAGTCGCCGTTGGCCATCTCGCGCGTCGGGAAGTTGAGCGTGTCGACACGTGAGCTCTTGTTCTTGTAGCCCTCGGTGGAGAACCAGAAGAAGGCTTTGTCCTTG
The DNA here is from genome assembly GCA_036679545.1 of Gemmatimonadota bacterium. Lineage (GTDB taxonomy): Bacteria > Gemmatimonadota > Gemmatimonadetes > Gemmatimonadales > GWC2-71-9 > JAZDDC01. Next base: position 2,549 of record JAZDDD010000414.1, read on the forward strand.
ACGATGGGACCACCGAACGAACCGCCCCAAAGGTGGTACGGCTCTTCCGAGGCGTCCTGCCCAGCTCTGTTCTCGAAGAAAGTCCTCGAACGGCCCCAAGTCGGGCGCCACTGGTACAAGCCGGAACCGGCCCAGTTGTTGGAGCCGCTCTTGTGCACGGAGTTGAACACACCACCGGCCGTACGACCCATTTCAGCGTCGTAGGTGGCGATCTGGACTTTCATTTCCTCCAGCGATTCGAAGCTGGGGTTGATGACGCCGCGGTTGACGAAGTCGGTCATGCCGACACCG
>JAZDDD010000415.1:0-2441 GCA_036679545.1 Gemmatimonadota bacterium
GCCCGGAGCGCTACGAAACCGGTAAGAGGTGCCGCCACCGGCTTTGAGGCGAATTCCAGCATCCCAGGAACCCTGCGACCAAGGGTGGTCATGAAACACCCAACCCTCAACCGTTCCCGCATTGTCCCACAGGGCCGGGTCCAGGTATGCCGCCTCTCGTGTGGCCACCCACTGCAGGGTTGCGCCTGTTAGCGCTCCTTCAACCGGGCGGGAGAGGCCAATGCGGGCGCCGACGATCCCGTCGAGAGCCCAACCGGCCGCAGACAACCGAAAGTCCGATTTTAGGAGGAACGGCGGATCTTTTACCTGGGCAAAGAAGTCAACCGTCTCCCCCAAGGTGGAGGCCTGAAAACCGCCAAACCCTCGCGACGCCGAGACTGTGAAAGTCCCAAGGTGAGTAGGACCCGTATTGACCCAGACACCCGCAGTGACGTCGGTGGCGTCGTTCCACCAAATCGTGGGCAAAACCGGAAAAGGCTCCCATGCCTCGTGCGGGCGGGCAGATTGCACCAACTGCGCTGTTACACCGGATGCGGACACGAACGTGACCAAACACACCAGGAATCCCCAAGCGACTCTCGACGACATCAACCTTGCCTAATCTCCACTCCGGCAGCTTTCTCTATTTCTTTCACCAACTCCACGTGATCGGCCTCCTCACCAAGGGTTTTGCGCGCATTGGCCAAGGCCTCTTTCACAATCCCAACGGCAGTATCAGCCACACCGTTTTCCTTTAGGACCTTCAGCGCCACACCCACATCTTTGTCCAAAAGAGCCAGCCGGAACGTGCGCGGCCACAGACCGGTGACGACTCGTTGCGGGATAAGGTTTTCGGTCACGTTCGAGCGACCACTTGAGGCATTGATGACCTTGAGCGCGACATCGGGGCTGACACCCTGTTTAACGAGCGCGGCGAGACCCTCACCAGCAACGAGAATATTGATCGCCAGCAACGCTTGATTTACCGCCTTCAGCGCATGTGCGGCACCCACGGGCCCCACGTGTTCAACAACTTCCGAAAAACATGAGACCACTTCACGTGCGGTCGGAATCCATTTTTCATCCCCACCCAACATGACGGTTAGCGTACCGGCCTCCGCGCCGCTTGTACCACCACTGACCGGTGCGTCAACAAAACCAACACCGCGTTCTTCGAGAAAAGACGCCACCGTTTGCGATCCGGTTGGATCACCGGAAGTGGTATCAATGAGAAGTTGGCCACGTCGCCACGCATCTCCGGCCGTCTTGGCAACCTCAAGTACCTCAACGGACGTCGGAAGACACATGATAACTACATCGACTGAGCCCACGAGATCCACGGGAGAAGTCGCCGCACGAGCACCGGTTTTTTCTGCGAAATCTTGCGCGACCGATACCGTGCGATTCCATACGACGGTATCGAACGCACCCGCGATGTGAACTGCCATGGGGCGACCGATGTCGCCCAGACCGATAAAGCCAACGGATTTCACGGTCATCGTTAATTCCGTGAAAGGGAGGGACTATTTACGCGCCCAGCATACTCTTGCGCAAAAGAAGCAACTTGCGGCGGATTGATCCATCCATCACACGATCTCCAACACGAATGATCACACCGCCGAGGATGCCTGGATCGTGACGAAAGTGCGGAATAACTTCTTGGCCAAGCACCTTGGTGAGCCGTTCTTTGATATCGCGTTGCAGGGTTTCGTCGGGTTGACGGGCAACCGTGATGCCCGCATGCACGCGGTTGAATTTAACATCCACCAACGCCAAAAATTCACGAGCGATAGAGCCAATGATGCCCTGGCGACCGCGTTTGACAACCGCAGACAGGAATCGAATAAACTGCTCGGGCGCCCGGTCCTTCAGCGCCCTAGCCAAAAGGTCCTGTTTTTGCTGTTTGTGAACCCGCGGCGATTCCAGCACAACGCGTACGCGCGCATCCGATTCAATTGCGCCCGCCACCGCTTCGATCAAATCGGCAAAACGTTCGGTGAAGCCGGCCCGCTCACCGGCGTCAAAGAGCGCCTCGGCGTAGTTACGGGCGATCGTGGATTCTCTCACCGAAGACCCTCGAGAGAACCCAGATAATCGCTCACAATCTTTCGGTCGGCGGTCTCATTGAGTTTCGCTTCAACAAGCCGTGACGCTGCCGCGAGCGACAACTCAACCGCTTCTTCGCGTAAATTCGCAATGGCGCGTTCGCGCTCCGCATCGATCTCACGCTTGGCACGCTCGAGCAATTGTTCTTGATCCTGGCGGGCCTTTGCGAGGATCAACTCGCCTTCCTTGCCCGCGACGAGCTTTGCCTCTGCTATCAGTTTTGACGCGTCTTCCTTGGCGCCGTCCAGTAATTTCTTGTGCTCTTCCAGTGCAGTCTGAGCGGCGGTGTTGGCTTCCTCGGCCGCAGTAAGTTGCCGTTGGATTGTGCGTTCGCGTTCCTCGGCAAGACGGACGAT
>JAZDDD010000416.1:0-2005 GCA_036679545.1 Gemmatimonadota bacterium
GTGCTCGAAATTGCGATCGATTCGTTGGATATCGGTCAGCTCGAAGATGGTACGGCAATCGGCACCGCCATTGCCACGGCGGCGAATCGACTTCGTCGTGTGCCCGGCGAGAGTAAGGTCATCGTCCTGCTGACGGATGGGGACAACAATAGAGGACGTATTGATCCGCGCACCGCGGCCGAAGCCGCCGGGCGTTTGGGTGTTCGGATTTACACCATTGGAATCGGCACCGACGGCGAAGCGCGGACGCCTATCGGGACCGGTGTCGGGGGTCGCGTCCGATATCAAACGCTTCCCGTAAGACTCGACGAAGACTTATTGCGGGAGGTCGCCGATGGGACCGGCGGTCGTTACTTCCGTGCTACGGACGCTGAGGCGTTAAGTCGGATCTTCCAGCAAATCGACCAACTGGAGACGACCCCCGTGCAGATTACGAGGTTTACCGAACACAATGAGGCGTATCGAGTGCCGGTTATCGTGGGTCTCGTTGCGTTGGCGCTTGAATTGGTTATGTCGGCAAGTCTTGTGGTGCGTGTTCCGTGATCGCGTTCGATAATATGTTAGCGCTCTACGCATCACCGGTCGTGGCCCTGGTTATCATGAGTCTTGCATGGTGGGCCAGGCAGTCACGTGTCCGGCTGGCGGCAAAGTGGTCGCCCCGCTTGCGGGACATCGCGTCATCGTTTGGGAAACGTGGACCGATTGCGTTGGGTATTGCTGCCTTTCTCGCGGTGGTGGCCTTAGCGGGTCCACGTTTCGGTGGTCGTGTCGTGACCACGGAAACGAAAGCGCTCAACCTCGTCATCGCGGTAGACATTTCTCGATCAATGCTCGCGGAGGATGTTGCGCCGTCACGGTTGGGCAGGGCCCGACGCGAAACCGCGCGTCTTGTGCAAGATCTCCGAGGAGATCGCATCGGGCTAATCGCATTTGCCGGCGGATCCTGGATTCTTTCGCCTTTGACTGTTGATGCCGGTGCATTGTTGTTGTTATCTGACGGGCTCGATCCAGACATGGGGAGTACGGGTGGTACGTCGTTCGCTGGCGCCATCGACCAGGCGCGGCAACTTCTCGTCACTGGTGAGGACGTGGCGGATCGTGTACTCGTGATGTTCACCGATGGTGAGGAACTCGACTCGGTGCCCAATGTGCTCGAGGCCGTGCGCAATCTGCGGCGTGATGGGGTGCATTTGATTCTGGTGGCAGAGGGTGGCACGGAACCGGTGCGCATACCAATACGCGATCCTGACGGGAGGTTGATCGGATATCAACGTGATACCGACAACAACGTTGTTGAGACAAGACGCCGCGACGGAATTATGGCGGAGATGGCTGATGTGGCCAGGGGGGCGGTTGTCTCAGCGGAGGTGAATGACCAGGCCGGTACGGTGCGGGATCTTGTGATGGCATTCAAACGGGCGCCGCAAGCTACGACCACCTCGCAACAAGATATTGCGCGGGGTTGGATGCCACTGTTCGTAGGCATCATTGTTCTTCTTGTCCATACCGTTACGCGCCGGACGGCCGCGCTGGCCGCGTTGGCCTTCCTCGTTGTTGCTCCGACGCTGGCTCGTGCCCAAGATCGTCAGTCGTTGGGTGACCAAGCATGGCAGACGGGAGATTTCGCCGCTGCGGCGAGGCGGTATCTGCAAGATGCGCAAATTGGCATTGGCGGCGACACGGCCTGGCTAAATGCCGGCACGGCGTCGATGGCCGCGGGAGATACGTCTGCCGCGCGGATTGCATTGACGAGAGCGGCGGGTTCTTTGGAACCCGAAGTGCGCTTTCGCGCAGCGTACAACTTGGGTTTAATGAGCCTGCGCCTTGCTGAAACCGATAGTGCAAATCAAACCGATCACCTCGAAAACGCGCGGGATTGGTACCGTGAGAGTCTGCTTCTACGACCGTCCGACGCGAATACCAAGTGGAACTATGAGTTGGCGTTGAGTCGGATGCCACCGCCTGATCAGGGTGGCGGGGGGTCTCAGAACCAACAACCGTCGGG
>JAZDDD010000417.1:0-11793 GCA_036679545.1 Gemmatimonadota bacterium
CGCGGCCACTTCTGGCTCGGGCGCCAACTCCAACTCGAGTGGGGCCTCGTCCAACATCATATCGATCGGATCCAATGCTGCCGGTTCATTGTCGGAAGCGGGGACGGTCTCGGCAAGAATGTCTTCGACCGGCTCATCAGCTTCGCGGGCCACGAAATCCAAGGTACCCGCGGCCAGGTCGGACTCATGTTCTGAGTTTGTATCCGGCGGGTCGAACGAAACCATTTTTGTCTCGGATTCAGAAAACGCCTCAAGGGGAGGGATGTCCATTGCACCGTGCTCGCCTGAGGGAAGCGCTTCTTTCGCTCGCTCAATGACGAATCCTTCGTCGGCGACCTTGTCATTCGACGGAGGTGACGCCGCGGCGGCGTCGAGCAATTCCCTAACACTCGTCGTGGAGTCGGCCGCAATCTTCCTATTTGGCGACGAGTCTTCAGATTCTTCAGGGGTAGCGTCACCTGTGGGCGTGACCGCCTCGTCCTCGACGCGCCCAGGGGTAGACGCAACTCCCGCGGCCCGTGCTGCGCTCTGGGTAATGATGGGCACGTCTGGATTGATGGGTGTTATGGCAGGTTCGGCTTCGGGCTGGGACACAATCTCGAGCATCGTACGAGCCTCGTCGTTCATTGGATCCACTTCGAGCAATCTGCCGAGCCACCGGCGAGCAGCCTCGCGGTTACCCCGGCGCTCCGACACGTCACCCAAGACCTTCAGCGCGATGATATTCTCGGCATCCAACTCGAGGACTTCTTCGAAAACCTTCTCCGCTCGATCATCAGCACCCTGATCCACCAGACAGCGACCGAACACGATGTGGCCACTGACGTAGTTGGGGCGTTGCTTGATGCCCTCCTCGACGATCCGGATTGCACGGTCCAAATCACCGGCTTTGCGATGTGCGTCGGCCAGCGCCGCAAACCATTGCTCCGGCTTTTCGTCGTATCGTCGTTTTAGCTTTTCGATCTCACTCTGGTACGCCATCGCGGCGGGTCCTCGCCTTAATCCCTTAGGGCTGACCAACTTAGTGATCACTGTGGATAACTGCAACAGCCAGCATCACCAGTTGGGTTGAGTTTGTATGTTGCCAGTCTTAGACTTAGCCCCTCTGTCGCTGTTTTTTCGAGGGTGTGTCAAAATGATGCAGCAGATGCGCGCAAGCGCGAAATGGATAATGCTCGTAGTTGCGGTCGCGTTCGTCGGCTGGATGGTATTCGACGTCGGTATGCAAATTGGCGGCCAGGGTTCTGGCGCCCGGTTGACCGATGCGGTAGCCCGCGTAAACGGCACCAAAATCGACCTCCAGACCTTCAACACGGCCGTCCGGAACGCCAACGAGCAGCAACGACAGCAATTCGGATCAATTCCGATTACGCTCGAAGAGCAGCGGGCCCTTGAGGACCGCGTCCTGGAAAACCTGATTCAGGATGTATTGCTGGCGCAAGAGTTCCGGCGCCGTGGGCTCCGGGCTACGAACGCGGAGATCATTCAGGCGGCCAACAACTCGCCGCCGCCCGAACTTTTGCAGGAGCAGCAGTTCTTCACTGACGGACAGTTCGACCTCGAAAAGTATCGCCGATATCTCGACCTCGACCCAAATCTCAAGCTGGCCCTCGAATTTCGGTACCGTCAGGAAATACCGCAAATCAAGCTGTTCGAACAACTTACGTCGGATGTCTATGTTTCAGACACAAAGCTTTGGAATCAATATCGGGATCAAAATGACTCCCTGACAATGCGGGTGATCGAGATTCGGCCAGAGTTCGCAATCCCCGATTCAGCAGTGTCGGTCACCGATGCTGAAGTCCGGGCGTACTTCGAGGCCAATCGGGAAGAATTCGAACAACCGGCCGTCGCGTACCTCTCCTACATCTCGCTCTCACGCAAATCCAATGCTGCAGACACACTGGCGGCGCTGGCGAGGGTGAGCGACCTGAAGACCCAGATCGAAGGAGGTGCCGATTTCGCCACGTTGGCACAACGCGAGTCCGCCGATTCAACCTCACGCATCAACGGTGGCGATCTGGGCAACGTACCCAACGAACGATTCGTACCGGACTTTACGGCCGCCGCTCGGTCCTTGAGACCTGGCCAGCTGTCTGACCCATTGCTGACCGCGTTCGGGTATCACCTCATCAAGTTGGAATCTCGGACAACGGACAGCCTCCACGCACGCCACATCCTGATCCCAATCGAACAGGCAGGGGATCACCTCGACGTGGTTGAGGCAAAAGCGGACACAATGGACCTTTTGGCGGCGGAGCAGACTGATCCGGACGTCTTGGACAACGTCGCCGCCATGATCGGCGAGACGGTATCGGCCGCGCAGCCAGTCATCCAAGGAAGCCGAGCAATCGTGGATGGCATCCCCATCCCCGACGCTGGGTTGTGGGCCTTCGAGGCGCGGCTCGGTGAGACTTCACAGGTTATTGATACACCGGACGCATTCTTCGCATTTCGGTTGGACAGCCTGCGCGAAGAAGGAGTCCCACCATTCGAACAAATCGAGCCCACGGTGCGCCGCGCAGCGATCAACGCCCAGAAGTGGGACCAAGCTAGGGTGATTGCGGACAACGTGGCCGAACAGCTACGAGGCGGCCAGGCGTTCATGGAAGCGGCTCTGGCAAACGTATTATCCGCACGAACGTACGGTCCCATGACACGTGTGTCCCCGGAGCCAATTTTGCGGTCGTACCCGGAGGTGATTGGCGCCGGTTTTGGCTTGGGTGTGGGGCAAGCAAGCGGACCCATCGAGACCGCCGACGCCATCTTTTTAGTCGAACCCGCGTCGAAGATCATCGCGGATAGTTCGGCCTTTCTCGAACAGTTACTTGGGCAACGAGAAACGGTGCTTCAGGCAACCCGGCAAAATCGAGTCAGTATGTTTTTGTTGTCGCTGAGGGATAACGCGAACGTTATTGACCGGCGGCGGGATATTGACCGAGCCCAACGCGCGTTGGAAGAGCAACTTGCCAATAGTCCCGTACCGATCAATAACAATCCGTTGGGGTTCTAAATCAGCAGGGGGAGCGAATAGCGTTTGCTATTCGCTCAACTTCTTGGGATCTCCCGAGGAGGCAGTCGGCGCATCGATCTGACGAGCAGCCGGCTTTTCTTCTTCGGCGCCGCGTTCAATGCTGTCTTTGACTTCGGTGATATTCTTTTTGAACTCTCGAATGCCCTTGCCCATGGCGGCGCCCATATCGGGCAGCCTCTTTGCGCCGAATACCAACAAAACGACAAAAAGAATTATGATGATTTCTGGTGTACCGAGGTTGGGTAACATGCTGCCCCCTAAAACAGTGATCGTGCCAGCAGGTAGGCGAGGATAACGCCAACGAGTCCCAGGAGCGACACATGCACTCCGACTGGGCCGACCGTGAAATCCATGACCAGTAAGTTAATATGTATTGGCCCCACCGAAGGCGTCACCGTCCAGGTAAAAAACTCCTTGGCCGGGCCCTGTGGCAAAAACCGGTCGAGGATTGCCGATAGAAACCCGCCGAACACAAACCCCAGGGCCAAAACGCCAACGTAATAGCTGGGTTTTCTCGGTCCGAGGACCATATTAGCTCCGCCTCTCGACGACGTAGGTTAGGCAATCGAGCAGCGAATCTCGTGCAGGGGAATCCTCTAATGTGTCGAGTTCGGCCTCCGCCTCCGCCGCGAGTTCGAGCGCATGCGCACGGGCTGCCTCTACACCACCATGTGACCGCACGAGTTCAATGACTTCGTTGACCTGTCCATCACTGGGGGTAGGATCGGCCATGAGCCGTCCAACTATTTTTCGCTACTCGGTCTCCGTATAATCCAATACATCGTCAGCGACTTGGAACGCCATCCCCAATCGCAACCCATACCGACGAAGCGCATCGCGCACGTGAGCCGGTGCTCGACGGGCCCCAATGTCACAGGCACCCGCTATCAACGATGCAGTTTTGCAACGAATCAACTCATGATAGTCCGCTTCGGAGTACTCAAGCGTATCGTACGCCTGAAGCTCCCGCATTTCCCCGACCGTCATCTCATTCGTGACCCGACTCATCACCTGAAGCGGTACCCGATCGTCCAACTCCACTAACTCGATGATCGCGCGCGAGTACAAGTAGTCCCCCATGATGACCGCGACCTGGTGACTGAACAGCGCATTGATGGTTGGTTCACCGCGGCGCAGCACGGAGTGGTCCACGGAGTCGTCGTGAACAAGAGTGGCAAGATGAATGAGTTCCACGACGGCGGACAACGTGACGTCAGACGGCGTGACATTGTCAGTTGCCTTCGACGCCAGTAGCACCAGCGTAGGTCGAAAAAATTTTCCTCTCATACGCATGAGGTGCGCGTTGACTTCTGCAATAAATGCGAAGTCTGAAACGATAATGCGTCGCAACTCCTCGAACACGTTATCGAGATGTTCGTGGACCGGTCGTTGAATTGTGGCGAGATCTACCGGTGCAATCTGAGACGTCACGCTCAACTCCCTGAAGCTTTCAGCGAACTAATACGTTGGCCAACGTCTTGGAAATGGATATCGACAGCCAATACGCGGCGGTAGTACGTAAGCGCTTCCGGCAATCGGGACTTCTTTTCTTCACAGCGACCGAGCCAATACAAAACATTGACCTTGTCCTGCTCGGTCCTCGAATCAATTGCGATGGCGCGACGTAACACCGTGGCGGCCACTTCGTATTGCTCTTTTTCGATAAAACACAACCCGAGCATTTCTGCCGACTGTAACCGTGTGTCCGGATCACGCAATGCTTTTTGGAATTCCCCGATGGCTTCATCGATTAGTCCCATCTCTTTGAACGCCACTCCAAGGTCGTAGTGTGCCTGAGAATCCTCATCGTCCAGATTCTCTTCGATACCCCTTTTGAACTGTTGCAACATGTCGGCAAAATCTTGTTGCTCGTCACCCGTCGGAACATTCTGTGCCACCCGCATGCGGGTGTCGCGATCCTCAGCCTCACCCATGATGAATTCGCCGAGGTCGATGTACGCGTCACTCTTACGGCTCTCAGCAGCCGCCGGTTGGGCAGGTTCGATTGCGGGCGGCACCTCGGCCGGTGTCAGATTTGCCAAGGCGTCACTCGCCTGTGCGTTATTCGCGTCGTGCTCCAAAACACGTTCATAGATTGCTTGGGCGCGTTCCACCGATCCCGATCTGAAAAACGCATTTCCGAGGTCGAGGTACGCCTGTACCAGCTGCGGCTTTTCGCCAAGGCGGTAGGCGTACTCCACTCGCTTTTGATGGTGCGTAAGACTGTTGGGTTCGAGCTGCAACACCTCTTCGGTGACAGCCACCGCATGCACCCAATCTTCTAGTACTTCGAAACGTTGCAGGGCAAGATCCATTTCGGCCAAGCCTCGCTGTCGGTCGCCGCCCTCGATCAGTGCCTCGGCAAATTCACGGCGCAGTTGTGCATCGTCAGCGTCTGCCGCGACACGCGCTTCCAACTCGGCAACACGATCGATGACCACGGGACTCGTCTCGACCGGTTCCGGTTCCAAAGACGGTTCGGCGAGTGAATCCACTTCCAAGACCGGGAGCGACCCGAATGAATCTTCCGGCCGGCCGAGACTTACGTCCTCGGTGGAAGTCCGGATGATGAACTCATCATTCGAATCGGAGTCATCGGACACAGCTTCTTGCAGATCCAGATCGGGGACGTCCTGTTCCCCTGTCGGACGAACCATCTGATCTGCGGTGTCCAAACTCAGGAAGGAGACGTCCTCCGCTTCGGCGTCACCGACGGATTCATCCTTGGTGACTCCCTTGAGATCCATTTTGGGAACGTCTCCGACGGCGTTTGCATCAAATTCGGATTCTTGTTCGAGGCCTTCGATACCTTGAGTATTCCCCGTCGGTTCCGGCTCGGCAACCAAAGACGTGTGCTCTATGTCGAGCGCATCGATTTCGGTCGAACCAACGTCTGAGGCCTTTTTTTTCGCCTCTTCGTCCAAGTCCAAGTATACGAGTTCGTCGGTCTTCCCGCGTTTGGAGGTAGGGTTCGCGTTATCGACATCGTACTCAGGGTCAACTGATCGGACCCGTTCCAGGATCTCACTCGCTCGTTTCGAACCGGCTTCTTCCTCGCTGTCTGCAATCAGCTTGTCAATCTGTTCGCGAGCTTCGTCATCGCGCGCCGCGGCTCGGAGCTGCTCAGCCAGCATCAACCGCAGGTCCTCATTGCCGGGAGTAATGTCCGCAAACGATTTGAGCGCGCCAAAGGCTTCATCAAGCCGCCCCGCGTCCGACATACGTTGGGCATACTCCACAAAATTCTTTTTTGCCTCGCCGATGAATCCACGCTGCGCCATAAGCTGGGCCAGAGTTAGGTAGACGTGATGTCGTCCCGGGGCGCTGCGAAGGATTTTTTTGCACAACGCGATTGCGTTATTGGGGTAACCCGCATTTTTGTAACGGGTTACAGCACTTTCGTACATCCCGACGGCGCCATTGACGTTACCGACCTTGAGGTAAAGATCGCCCACCTTGTTATAGAGCCCGAGTTCTTCCTCAAGTTCGGCCGTGCCCTCGAGTCCTTTGATGATCTCCAGGTACGCATCGATCGCCTTACTTGGCTGATCTTTGAGTTCGAGCTTTCGGGCCTTGTTTTTGAGCTTTTCGACTTTCAGAATGAACCTCTGATCGGCTGGCTCGGGAAGCCGGTTTGATCGTTACAAAAAAAAGAGACAGGTAGCCGCAAAGCGGGTGAAATCAATAATTTAGGGGTGCCTGGGTCGAGGGACAAGGCACACCCGCGAGCCAGACCCGTGACACCAAATTGACACCAAACCAATAGGAAAGTTCGCGCCAATCACGGATGGCAATGAGTACCAAATCGGCCCTGAAACCCGGCGAGATCTGACCGATGCGGCCGGCTTCCCCAACGGCCGCGGCTCCGTTGACCGTAATCGCAATTACCGCCTCGGAAGGTAACATTCGGAGCTGACTCACCCCCATGGTGGTCATAAGGGGTAGACTCATGCCCGGAGAACTCCCCGGGTTGAAGTCGGTTGCCAAGGCCACAGCCGCACCACGATCAATGAGTTGTCGGGCGGGTGCATGCCCGGGTCTTCCCAGAAACATCATCGTACCGGGCAGCAAGACAGCCACGGTATCGGCGTTGCCTAACGCATCTATGCCCGCTGGTGAGATTGCCGCGAGATGATCGGCGCTCACCGCGCCCAATTGCGCCGCCAGCTCAGCGCCTCCCGATCCGTCGAGTTCATCGGCGTGCAGCTTCAGACCTAACCCACGCCGTTGAGCTGCGACCAGCACGCGGCGCGACTGTGCCGGTGTAAACACACCTGGTTCACAAAAAACGTCGCAGAACCGCGCCAAACGCCGCCGCTCAACTTCCGGTAACATTTCGTTGATCACGATTTCGACGTACGCGTCGCGATCGTCGCGGTATTCCAGCGGCACTTCGTGCGCACCAAGAAATGTCGCGACGAGATGCGGACCCGCGTCCGCCTCGGCTATCACCTCGAGTTGTTTAACCTCGTGCTCCAACGCCAACCCGTACCCAGACTTGACCTCTACGGTCGTGGTCCCCTGACGCAACAGCATTTTCAAACGGCTGTCGGTTAACACCGAAAGATCTCGCTTCTCCCGGCGCCGCACGTCATCCACGGAGGAAAGGATACCGCCCCCCGCTTCGGCAATAGCTTTGTAATCGATACCACGCGCGCGTCGTTCGTGATCGGCCAAACGGGGAGCACCAAAGACCGCGTGTGTGTGTGCATCGACAAATCCGGGAAACAGCACCCCGTCGATTTCTTCGACCGTCGCGTTTTGATATTTCGCTCTGAGATCTGCAGTCGATCCCACGTCGGCGACATTGCCGTCCCGGACGAGCACCGCGCCGTCAGGCACGACATCCAATTCTGCCATCTCGTGCCCACGACGAGCACGCGCCGGACCGCGGCACGTCACGACTTGGCTCGCACCGATGAGAAGCGTTCCGCTCAAATGTCGGTTATCAGCGGAAGGCGGATATCGTGTTCACGAGCTGTTTCGATGGCCCTGTCGTAGCCGGCATCGGCATGTCGAGCAACGCCAATACCGGGATCGTTGGTGAGAACACGTTGCAATCGGGCTGCGGCCGCCGGTGTACCGTCTGCTACAATGACTTGCCCGGCGTGCAACGAATTGCCAATACCGACACCGCCGCCGTGGTGGAAAGATACCCACGATGCGCCGGAGGCCGTGTTCAACAATGCGTTCAGAATGGCCCAATCCGCGACCGCATCCGATCCGTCCTTCATGGATTCCGTCTCTCGGAACGGCGACGCGACAGATCCGGTGTCGAGATGATCGCGACCAATAACAACCGGTGCCGAAATTTCGCCGGTCGATACCAATTCGTTGAGCGCAAGTGCAAACCGTGCGCGTTCACCCTGCCCCAGCCAACAGATTCTCGCTGGGAGACCTTGAAATGCAACACGTTCTTGTGCCATGCGAATCCAGCGTACCAGGTGTTCATTCTCGGGAAACAACTCGAGCACAAGCGCATCCGTGCGATGAATGTCGGCGGGGTCTCCGGACAACGCGACCCATCGAAACGGACCGCGCCCTTCACAAAACAACGGTCGCACATACCGCGGTACAAACCCCGGTATATCGAACGCGTTTTCTACACCATCGTCTAACGCTTCTGTGCGAATGTTATTCCCATAGTCAAACGCGACGGCCCCTTGTGACTGCATGGCCAGCATTGCGCGAACATGATCTGCCATTGAGCGTCGTGCCCGCCGCACGTACTCATCGGGATCCCGTTCTCGTAAAGCCGTTGCTTCAGTCAGCGTCAGATTCGCCGGAACGTATCCATTCAACGGATCGTGCGCCGAGGTTTGGTCGGTCACGACATCGGGAATCCACCCACGTTTTACCATTTCAGGTAGGACTTCTGCGCAGTTGCCTACCAGACCGATCGAAAGGGGTATGCCCTTGAGCTTTGCCTCCTGCGCGCGGCGCCACGCATCGTCCAATGAGTCGGTCATCTCATCGAGATAGGACGTATCGAGTCTTCGCCGAATGCGTTCCGGATCGATCTCTACCGCAATCATCACGGCGTCGCTCATCGTGGCGGCCAAGGGTTGCGCGCCACCCATGCCACCCAAACCGCCGGTGAGCACCACACGGCCACGCAAAGAACCGTCAAAATCCTGTCTGCCAACCGCCCCGAAGGTTTCGTACGTACCTTGGAGAATCCCTTGCGTGCCGATGTAGATCCAACTCCCGGCGGTCATTTGCCCGTACATGATCAAACCGAGTCGTTCCAATTCTCGGAAATGATCCCAGGTGGCCCAGCGCCCAACCAAATTTGCGTTCGCGATCAAGACACGTGGTGCATCAGGATGCGTTGTGAATACGCCGACCGGCTTACCCGACTGCACCAACAGCGTTTCATCATTGTTGAGCGTTTTTAACGTTTGTACGATGGCGTCGAACGCTTCCCAACTGCGAGCTGCTCGACCGGTCCCGCCGTACACCACGAGATCGTCGGGGCGCTCGGCCACATCGGGGTCGAGGTTGTTCATCAACATCCTCATGGCCGCTTCCTGCAACCAACCACGGCAGGTCAGCTTGTTTCCCCGTGGCGCGCGGACTTCGCGTGCACCTGCAACCGTCATACGAGTGTCTCCTGGACTAACTGATGCGCAATGTTTTCGACGTCTTTTGTCAACGAACGATCTCCCGTGTGGGGTGCCACCCACGAGCGAACCTTTTCGTAAATTCGTTCCACCGCGGTGCTCGATGTCAACGGCCGATGATATTCCAAACCGCGTGCGCCGCAGAGCAACTCACACGCAACGACGCGTCGCGCGTTGTCGAGCACCCGACGTGTCTTGAACGCCGCCGCCATGCTCATCGGGACAATGTCCTCCTGGTTTGCATCGGTCGGAATGGATTGGATTGACGCCGGCGCACAAAGCGTTCGACTCTCACCCACCAGGCTGGCGGCTGCGATTTGGATCATCATGAACCCCGATTCTACGCCGGGATCAGATGCGAGAAATGCCGGCAACCCGGGAGACAGGTCCGGATTCAAGATACGTTCCAAACGACGTTCGGAAATCCCAGCCAACGTTGTCAATGCAATGGCAACGTAGTCGAGCGCCATCGCGATGGGTTGTCCATGGAAGTTTCCACCCGACACAATGTCGCCGTCCAGCACCAACGGGTTGTCCGTCGCGGAATTGATTTCAATCGTCGCGACACGGTGGGCGTGATCTAACGTTTCCTTCACCGGCCCGAGGATTTGCGGCGTACAACGCAGGCAATATGGGTCTTGAACACGTGTATCACCGGTGCGATGCGATTCGCGAAGCTGACTGTTCTTTAACAGTTCAACCAGGAGGGCCGCCGATTCGAGTTGGCCCGGATGAGGCCGTGCCTCGTGAAGTCTGCGGTCGAAGGTATCCGGCGATCCCTTCAACGCTTCGAGCGAAAGCGCCGCGGCGGCGTGCGCAGACCGCCAAAGCTTCAAGGCCTCCCCTACGACCAAGGCGAGCACCGCCGTCTGAGCCTGTGTTCCATTGATGAGCGCCAAACCTTCTTTTGCTTCCAACTCGATCGGTTTGAACCCAACGTCTGCAAGCGCCTCTTGCGCCGTCACCCGTTTCACCTGCGTGTTGTTCAGCGCGGACGCGACATCAACATCCCCGTGCCCAATCAATCCCCACGCAATGTGTGCAAGCGGTGCAAGATCTCCACTCGCTCCAACACTGCCTTGCTCCGGCACAACTGGATGTATGCCGGCGTTTAGCATCTCCACTAACCGCTCGGGAATCAGCGGACGCACCCCGCTTGTATCCTTTACCAAGCTATTGGCCCTGAGCACCATAAGCGCCCGCACCATATCGACGGGGAGCGGTGCGCCTAAGCCGGACGCGTGACTATGGATCAGATTGGACTGTAGGAGTCGGAGACGGTCCGCCGCAATCTTCACGGACGCCAGTTTTCCGAACCCCGTGTTTATCCCGTAAAAGGCCCGATCGGACGAGGCGGCCGCTTCTATGACCGCGCGTGAGGCGCGCAAGCGAGGTAGTGTGTCCGGTGCAATATCGACCGGGGCGAATCCACGCGCGACCGAGACCACGTCCGCAACAGACAAATCTCGGCCGTTCAATTGAACGGTCTCCGTCATGCGGTGGAATGATAGTGGGAAAGAACGACGCCGGAAGGGCGCGGCTTTGCGTGCCGCGCCCTTCTTTTATAGTGTTGCGAAATTACCGACGAACACCCGTTACGTTCAGTTCACGCTCGCTGGCAACCGCCCGGCCACCATGTCTCTTCAATTCGGGATTTCCCGGATCGGTCTGGTAACTCCAGTCAAAGATGATGAAGTCCGGCCCCACATGCGTGACCCGCACTGCCCCGAAGCGGAAGAAACCGTCTCCCCCGTCAATCTGGAATACGTAGCCAAACCCGGGCGACGCTTCGACCGGTGTCACGTCAAACCCGATCTCGGGGGCAATGTCAATCGACGTCAAATCTTCAACCGGTTGGTTGCTGTAAAACGCAACCGAGACACCTGCTCGCGCAGGTTGGAGTGATATGACACCACCCACATCAACCACACGGAAATCGATAATGGGGTTTGTTGTTGATGTTACAATACCGAGTTCGGTGTCCTGCGCGAGGCCGTCCGCATTTACATCCTGGAAGAATCGGAACCCGGCCAGCAGGTCGTTGCCCGCTCCCGTGCGCCACACCAAGACGTTCCTTGCGTCGGGACGTGGGGTATCGGCACGCAGTGGTGAGAAGAGACTCTCGAAGCCCTCGAT
>JAZDDD010000418.1:0-4774 GCA_036679545.1 Gemmatimonadota bacterium
GGTGCAGGGCGAGCATCAGCCCTCGGCACACCTGTGGATAGGAGAAATAATCGCTGGGCGCGGGGCTCTTCTCTCTCAACTTGGGCGATAGTTTAGAAAAGTTCCCCTCGGCAAGCCTGATCGATTGATCGAGGTCGCCGAGGGGTGTACTCCATATGGTTTTCCAGGACCGATGGAGTACTCCACGATGTATCATGAATTGCTGCGCGATGCCACCTTCTGGTCGTTTCTTTTTACGGTTGACCAAGAACTCGCCGAGAGTGTTCGGAACGATGGTTGTTCCTGTGGCGGTCGTTTGCACTGCGCGAACTATCCTCGGAAGCCCCGTGGTCCTCGTAATCTTCCCGATGAATACCGCTTCCGACTGAGTTTCTGCTGCGCTCAGGATGGTTGCCGGAAGCGGGTCACGCCACCGTCGGTGCGATTTCTCGGTCGCAAGGTTTATCTTGGTGCGGTCGTAATCCTGGTCTCCGCCATGCGGCAAGGTCCAACGCCGCGACGCGTTCGTGAATTGACGAAGCTGTTTCACACCGATCAACGGACTATTTATCGCTGGCGAGATTTTTGGAACAACCATTTTCCGCAGACGAAGTTTTGGCAGGTAGGACGGGCTCGTCTAGTTCCCGTTTTCACAATCGTGGACTTTCCGCGGTCTCTCCTGGAAGCATTCGTCCACGCCTGCGATGACCGTCATGGCTGGGAAAACCTCCTTCGTTTTCTCTCGCCGATCACGACCGCAAAAGGTTTAGAAATCAAGGTTTCTGACGATCGCGGTCAACCCGCAGAAGATGCAAATGGTCCGCGCTGATCAACTTCGATAAGGTCTCACATAGTTCCTTAGCTCGTACTTGTTTGAGGAGATGTGATGACCAAAAAGATGATTCAATCCGCCGTTCTCTGGGCCCACTTTCGGTTTGCAGTGATCGGTTCGCTACTGAGCGCTCCCCCTCCGCGCGGAGAACTCAAAGCAGCCATCCAATCGCTTGCGGAAAAAATCTGGACGCATCCGATCAACGGACAAGATGTGCAGTACGCCGCCACTACGATCGAACGATGGTTCTACAAGGCGAGAAACACAGAGGATGATCCCGTCGGCGCCTTACAGCGCGCTGTGCGCAAAGACTCTGGCAAGGTGTCTCTTAACCCAGAACTGGTCGACTATCTGCGCGCCCAATACTGCGACCATCCGCACTGGAGCTACCAACTGCACTACGACAATCTAGCGAGTGCCGTGGGAGCCGACGTACTGTTGACGCCCCTACGCTCCTATTCCACGGTCAAACGTTTCATGCAGAAGAATGGTCTGGTGCGCAGGCGACGACAGCCAAAAGGTCGTCCGGGCGAAGTGCTCGCTGCCCGCCGTCGTGAGAACCGAGAAATTCGCAGCTATGAATCCGAATATATCGGATCGCTGTGGCATCTCGATTTCCATCACGGGTCACTCAAAGTGATCAACGGACTTGGACAGTGGCAGCGACCGATCGCGCTGGGCATCCTGGATGACCACGCCCGATTGTGCTGCCACCTGCAGTGGTATCTTTCGGAGACTGCCGAAGACTTGGTACACGGGTTTTCCCAGGCGATTCAGAAACGTGGTCTGCCCCGCGCCCAGATGACCGACAACGGCGCGGCGATGGTGTCCGAGGAGTTCACCAAAGGGCTGCTGTCTCTCGGCATTATTCACGAGAAAACGCTGCCGTATAGTCCTCATCAAAACGGCAAACAAGAAAGACTGTGGGCGACCATGGAGGGACGGCTGATGGAGATGCTCGATGGTGTCGAGTTGACGCTCGACTTCCTCAACGAAGTGACACAAGCGTGGGTCGAAATCGAGTATAACCGCGCGGTGCATAGTGAGCTGTCGATGTCACCCGTCGAGCGTTTCAGCAAGGCTCCTGACGTGTTGCGCCCGAGCCCTTCGAGCCAGGCGATTCGCGAAGCGTTTCGCCTTCAAACCACGAGGGTTCAACGTCAAACCGATGGAACGATGTCGTTGGAGGGTGTGCGTTTCGAGATCCCAGAACGATTCCGTCACTTCCGTAAGGTGGTCGTGCGTTATGCGCGCTGGGACCTTGGCAAAGTCGATCTTATCGACCCACAGAACGGAACCATTCTGGCACCGATCTATCCGCTCGACCGAGCAGCTAATTCCGACGGGCGGCGCGGGGTCATTGAGCCCGGACGCGGGCCGGACGACGAACC
This sequence comes from Gemmatimonadota bacterium, assembly GCA_036679545.1. Taxonomy (GTDB): domain Bacteria; phylum Gemmatimonadota; class Gemmatimonadetes; order Gemmatimonadales; family GWC2-71-9; genus JAZDDC01. The sequence goes on from JAZDDD010000418.1 coordinate 2,203, forward strand.
GGACGATGGGACACTGGCTGACAGCACACCGGACGATGGTGGCCCCGACAAGCCGTTACCACCACTTCTGAAACGGATTCTTAACGAGTACTCCGCCAGCGGGATGCCGCCAGCATATCTCCCCAAGAACCCCAATCCCAAGAAAGGAAAAGAATCATGAACGGCAAGAAACTGTTATCGCTGTGGGGACTGAAATGGAACCCGTTTTCGCCGGAATTGCCCAGTGAAGGCCTTCTCGTAACACCGAGAATCGAAAGTTTTTCCTGGCGTGTGGAACAACTCGTTCAGGAAGGAGGCTTCGCTTTGATCAGTGGTGAATCGGGAACTGGCAAGTCGGTGGCGCTGCGGATCGTTGCCGAACGACTCGCGTCGATGCGCGACGTTGTCGTCGGCGCCTTGGAGCGTCCGCAGTCCAAGAATGCCGACTTCTATCGTGAGCTGGGTGACATCTTCTCCGTCAAACTCAGTCCATCCAATCGTTGGGGCGGGTTTAAAGCACTTCGCGAAAAATGGAAAGCCCATGTCGTATCGTCGCGCATCAGACCGGTGCTGCTGGTCGACGAAGCACAAGAGATGGTGCCGGAAGTTCTGAACGAATTGCGGATCCTGTCCAGTGCCGATTTCGATGCCACGTCACTGTTGACCATCGTCATTGCCGGAGACGGGCGTCTCCTGGATCTGTTGCGTCACCAGGACCTGATTCCGCTGAATACGAGGATTCGAACGCGGCTCTGCACCGAGTCGGCGACGCGTGACGAGTTGCTCGAGTTGCTGAAACACGCACTCGCCAAGGCAGGCAACGCGACATTGATGACCGAGGAACTCATGGATGCCCTGGTCGATCACTCGGCCGGCAATTATCGGTTGTTGATGACGATGTCCGCCGAGTTGCTGGCCTACGGCAGTGCCCATGAAGTGAGCCAGTTGGACGAGAAGTTCTACCTGGAATTGTTTCACCCCAAGGGGCCGACGTCCAAGAAGAAAGCGAGGGTCTGAAAATGATTGTTGACAACAACCAATCACTACCCGTCGTTCGCGTCGCTGACATCGTGACCGATGAAAACCCCCAGCGTTGGCTGATCGATCAACTTTGGGGAGCGTCCGCCGTTGGTGTCATTGGAGGCGCGCCGAAATGTTCCAAGACGTGGTTGGCGTTGGACATATCTCTCAGCGTCTCGACGGGTACGGCTTGTCTGGATCGTTACGAGGTTCCCCTGCCTGGCCCCGTACTCGTCTATCTGGCTGAGGACTCCTTGCCGATCGTGCGAGAACGGATCGAGGGAATCGCTCGCCACCGTGGCCTACAGCTCGATTCGGTTCCCATCCACGTGATCACGGCTCCCGTGCTCAGGCTCGATCGTGAACCACATCGCACGCAATTGCTGGAAACGGCCAGGCAACTTCGACCCCGGCTCTTGCTGTTGGATCCGCTCGTGAGACTTCACGGAATCGATGAAAACCACGCGGGCGAAGTCGCCGAGTTGTTAGCTTACTTTCGCTCGCTGCAGCGCGAATTGGATCTTTCGGTCATCCTGGTCCATCACACCCGCAAGAACGCCGCGGGGGGAACCGCGGCAGGCGTGGGGCTGCGTGGTTCGAGCGACATCCACGCCTTTGGGGACTCGAATCTCTACCTCAGGAGAACCAGCGATCGTCTCATGTTATCGAGCGAGCACCGCGCGGCGGCAGCGGCTCGATCGGTGTACCTCGAACTTGTTACGATCGACGCGGAGACCACGCATCTTGCGGTAACTGGAGACGTCGGTGGCGAGAAACGACGTGACATCCAGAAACGAGTGCTGGATCTCCTTGCCGAAAACGGAGTGCTAACGCGGGCGAAGCTTCGTGAAACGCTCTCAGTCAAGAACGAGCGATTGGGCGACGCACTGGAGTCTCTCCAGCAAGCCGAGCGAATCAACCGGACACCGACCGGCTGGCAACGCACCAATTGACTTGTGATACCCATTTGAGACAGGCCGTTCCCGTTCCCCATATATAGATAGGGAACGGAACGGTCTTTTCTTCTTAACGAACGAGAAAGGATGACCATCCATGCCAGGCATCGACTTCAGTCGACTCCGTAGCGAGATTAGCATGGAACAGGTTCTTCACTTGATCGGCTTCGAGTGTATTCGTCGTCGAGGAGATCAATGGTACGGATACTGTCCGTTGCACGAATCCGAAACCAAGCATCGCAGAGCGTTCTCAGTAAACGTCGCGATGAACTGCTACCGCTGCCACAAGTGCAGTAGTCAAGGTGACCAGCTCAAACTCTGGGCGGACGTCACCAAGATGCCATTGCATCCAGCGGTGATCGAGCTATGCCACCAACTCGGGTTGGAAGTTCCCTGGGTTCATCGCTGGTGAATCCAACCCAACTTCGAACCAATCAACAAGCCTAAAACGGAGCAGAGAGAGAAGAGGCCACCAGTACTCCCCCGTCGGAATCGAAAACCACCAACTACCTCACTTAGACGCCCATCAAATATCGCGGTCACTCATAGGCCGACGAGGAATTCCTCAAGCATGCACAGACCATGCTCCGCGACTACGGCAAATTCCTCGTCTCTGA
>JAZDDD010000419.1:0-9048 GCA_036679545.1 Gemmatimonadota bacterium
TCGACGTCACTACCACGCACCGATTTGTGTAGCGCCGAGATTAGGTTGTAGTGCTCTTCACCTGACTTGTCGTACCGTGGCATCCGGCGCGCCAGTGTGGCTTCTAACTCGCTCGTTGTTATTTCGGTTGCGACGCCGTCTCCCGCGTCAAGGTCGTCAACTATCTGTTCGACTGCATTGATGGCCTTTCGCGCATCACCATCGGCGTAACGAACAAGCATTCCCACCGCGTCGGCATCGAGTCTGGCAAGACGACCGTTTGTCTTCTCGTATTCTAACGCACGTCGGACGAGCGCTTCGAGGTGTTCCGGCCCAAGCGACTCGAGCACGTAAACATGAACCCGAGAGAGCAACGCAGAGTTGACCTCGAATGATGGATTTTCAGTTGTCGCACCGACCAACGTGATGATGCCATCCTCCACCCACGGCAAAAATGCATCTTGCTGCGCCTTGTTGAACCGATGGATCTCGTCGCAAAACAGAATCGTACCGCGCCCTTCACGATGGAGACGCTTTTGCGCCTCTTCGATGATCACCCGAACACGTGGAATGCCTTGGGTTACAGCGGAAAACGCTTCGAAATGACGCTCCGTTGTATTGGCAAGCAGACGCGCGATTGTCGTCTTGCCACACCCCGGTGGGCCCCACAAAATCATGCTTTGCATCTCCCCACGATCAATTGCAAGACGGAGTGGGCACCCATCCGCTAGCAAGTGTTCTTGGCCCAACACATCGTCCACCGTCTTGGGTCGCATGCGGGCGGCCAGTGGCTCGCGCTGTTGCCCTTGGAACAACGAAGGATCTCCGTCACGCATCGCGTTGCACCTTATCAGCTATCTGCATTAGCGTATCACGTGTATTCCGCTCGGGGGTTTCCAACACGACATCCAGCAGTTGCTTCAACATCTCCCCAACCCTTGGCCCTTCCGAAATTCCGACCTGCAACAAATCCGCTCCATCTACCGCGAGGTCGGACTGCGATAGTGGCGCACCCGACGCGCGCACGTCGTGAACCGCATTTCTCAAACCGGGGGGATTGTCATCGAGCGCGGCGACTGCCATGAGATCATCGACGGCGGTGCCGGCATCGGCCATCCATTGTCGAACCGAGATCGGACTGGCCACATCAGGCCATTGCCCTCTGTGGCGATCGATCATCCGACCCCGTTCGATCTCGGCACGCGAACACCGTAGCGTCCGTAGTGTTTCCGACGAGGCCGCGGACAAGTACGCCGTTGCAAAGACGGCGTCGTCGTGGTCACCTCCATCGAGCTTTGCCGCTCTGTTTCTTGTGATTTCCCCGTCGAGGTGAATCCCCGTGAGCCACATGTCATCGACGCCGATCTCGCTCCAGTACCGGCAAAGCGTTGCCACGGATTTAGCGGTGTTGAGGCTCTTGAACCATTCGTCGCGCACACGTTCCGCCGACAGTTGCTTCAAACCCTCGGCGTTTTCCTTTGCAGATCGCCACGTCTTGTCATCGATGCGAAAACCGAACCGCGTGGCAAAACGGACACATCGCAATATCCGAAGGTAGTCTTCCTGGAAGCGTGTGGCCGGTGTTCCAACCGCACGGACAAGACCTCGTGTGATGTCTCGGATGCCGTCGTGAGGATCCTTCCACTCGTGACGAAGGGGATGATAGGCAATTGAGTTGATCGTAAAGTCTCGTCTCGAAAGGTCCTCCTCTAACGAGACACCGAACTCAACCTCCGCGTGACGTCCGTCAGTACGAATGTCTCTGCGGAAAGTCGTAACTTCGTGGGCCACATTGTTCGAGTCGAGTACGGCAACCGTTCCATGCTCGATACCGACAGGCACGGTTCTGCGAAACAACCGTTGAACTTGTTTGGGCGTGGCGGCGGTGGCAAGATCGAAATCGTTGTTATCGACTTGCAGAAGGAAATCACGGACCGCGCCGCCCACGCACCATGTGTCGTAACCCTCGCGCTGGAGCCGTTGCGCAATCGCGATTACTTCCGGTGAGATATCTATTTGTTTTGAATGCATTGGAACATCAACTAAGTGATGGGCGTACTGTCACCCGCAGAGCACCGCCCCGCCGTTCACGTTCATGATCTCGCCAGTCACATGACGCGCCAAGGATGAACACAAAAACAAGATTGGGCCGGCTATATCCTCCGCGGTTGCGATCCTACCGAGCGGAATGTTCTCGGCAATTTTGACTTTCCCCACCCCACCGTCTTGCTCGTATGGCCTCTTCGACATTTCGGTGTCGATCCAGCCGGGGGCAACCGCGTTCACAGTTATCTTGGGCGCCAACTCAATTGCAAGGGATTTTACAAACGCATTGACGGCGCCTTTGGTTGCAGCATAGTCCGCGTGAAACGCCTCACCTCTTTGCCCGGCGGTGCTCGAGACGACCACGATACGGCCACCGTCTTCCATAGCCGCCGCCCCGGCACGAACACCGTAAAAGACACCGTCGAGGTTCACGCCAAGCGTCCTGCGCCACCGGGTGTTGTCCATTGACTCGACCGGCACGTCTTGATCAGGCCAAATACCCGCATTCAGTATCAGCATATCGAGCCTACCGAACGACGCTTTTGTTTGTGCAATAACTTGCCGGTTTGAATCGTCGTGGGACACGTCTGCGTGAATCGCGACCGCCTTTGCACCGGATTTTCCGATTTCGGAAACCAGTGCATTGGCCGCGTCGGTTCGCTCTCGAAACGTGAAGGCCACCGCGGCACCAGCCTGTGCCAGCAAACGGACGGTGGCCGCACCCACCCCACGTGACCCTCCCGTTACCAGGGCAACTTGTCCCGACAGATCTATCACACCGAGTCCTTTCCCCTCACCCGTTTTTCAGTCGTTTCAAGCGATCCATTATCGACTCCTTGAGAACAATTCCGGAAACAGATTTCGTGTCTCGATCACCGATAATCGCCGACGGGTTTCCGGATGCCAGCAAATCAGCTTGTGCAGCACCGCCCCGTTCTCGCAAGTATGTCACACCGGTCAGCAGACTCCTGTTGTTGCCATGGTTGTCAGCCGCCATGACGTCGGCCAAGCCCTGCCCCAACAGCTGTCGGGCGCGATGACCGCGGGTAGACGGCTGCGTCAGTGTGGTGGCATCCACCTGCACAAGCGCACCCGCGTCGCGCCACGCCGACACGGTATCGGGTGAGCACTCAAAATATCGCTCCGCATGCGCAATGAGGGGGCGACCACCGCGCTCGATCATACCACGAACCGTATCCGTGACAACGTCTGTTGCCACCGGCAGTGGGAACTCGATCAAATAGTAACTGGAGTCACCCAAGGCGAACTCACGATCGGTAAATGCCCGGTCCGGCATCAGGGCATCAACCATGATCTCGAAACCAAGAAGTAACTGTGGCCCCGTGGGTTCAGCTTCCCGCAACTCCGCAAACGCCATCTCGCGCTGCTCCAACGGATCGTCGGGATCGAATGCAATGTCGCTGGCTCGGACATGCGGGGTGAGCACGACAGCTTCGACGCCGTGTTCTGCAAACATCTCAAGTACTCGAAGTGATTGTTTTGCGGAACGCGACCCGTCATCAATAGCGGGCAGAAGATGTGAATGAAGATCTATCACAGAAGGGTTTCGAGCATATCCGGTCGGGACTCAGATCTATACTCACACACGTACGTAATGAGCGCATCGGCCGCCAACAGACGAACCGGATCCGTCCGTATATCCGTCCTCACCGTTTCGGCGAGCACCTCGTCGGCGGCAACTCGGAGGATGGCTTCCGGAGTGCCCTGGAAACGACCAACCCGCTCTACGGCGTCAAGCACCGCTATTCGCAGGGCGTCCGGCACACCGTCCTGACGTTGCTCCAACCAGGACAGTACATCTTTAAACGCGTCAGACACCGGAAAGCATCGATTCGACGATCGTTGGGGCCTGAGATTTAGCGTCTGCAATTTTCCCGGGATCGCCAGCTCCCGCCGAAGCGAAATGAGGCCGCCCGCCGCCCTTACCACCACTCACCGCCGCAATGCGATTCACGACGTCCCCAGCCCGAACACCACGTGCGACCAAATCATCGGTGACGGTGACATGGATTCCCGGCCGGTCTCCTGTCGTGAACAGGGTAGCGATAGCGTTTTGGTGTCCCTCTCGAAACACGTCCAACACGGTCCCGATTTGCCCGCGGTCTGACAACGTCGACTGACCGATGAAGAGCGTGACATCACCAAAGGTGTGCTGCGCAAAGTCACCTTCGCCGCCACCGCCGGTTCGCAGCAACTCTTCGACGCGCTTTTCGAGATCTTTGTTTTCACGAAGCAACGATTCAATACGCTTAGGAAGGTGTTCGCTTGTCGTTCGCAGCAATACGGACGCGGCAGAAAGCGTAGCATCTATAACACGAACGGATCGGTACGCACGAGGCCCTGTGACCGCTTCGATCCGCCGGACACCGGCGGCCACACCGGATTCACTCACGAACCGGAAAAGTCCTATCTGCCCGGTGGTCTGCGTATGTGTCCCGCCACACAGCTCAACTGAAAGACCTTCGACACTCACAACACGCACAATGTCTCCGTATTTCTCGCCAAAAAGCGCCATGGCACCACGTGCCAATGCGTCTTTGTACGGCATCTCGTACGTCTCAATGGGGATGTTGCTCCAGATGCCTTCGTTCACCAGCTGCTCAATGGCGAGCAACTCCTCGTCCTCAATCGGTGCGTGATGTGAAAAGTCGAAGCGCATCCGGTCCGCATCCACCACCGATCCGGCCTGACGCACATGCGTGCCCAATCGTGCCCGGAGCGCCGCGTGGGCAAGGTGAGTTGCCGTGTGGTTGCGCTCGATGTTTCGGCGACGCGGAACATCCACCGCGGCGTGTACCGGGCTAGCGTCAAAGGGCTGGCGGAACGCACCGGTTACGGCCTGACGACCATCCACTTTGATCACATCATCGACGTGTAACTCCCAGCCGTCTCCCTGTACGACACCGACGTCACTGACTTGCCCGCCGGACTCAACATAAAAGGGCGTCTCATGTAGCATCAGATCCAAACGCCCGTCGCTGTTGCGAAACTTGAGAATCTGCGTGTCCATCTGTGTCGTTTCGTAGCCAACAAACCGCTGCCGTTTTCGCGGCGTGACTGTTGTCCAATCCCCTCTGGAGCACCTAACAGCAGGACCTGCGTGACCGACACCACCGGAGGCAACGTCGCGGGCCTTCCTGGATTGATCACTCTGACGCACCCGCGCCGCCTCGAAGCCCGCCTCGTCTACCCGCCAACCACGCTCTTCGGCCATCACATTCGTCAAGTCAATCGGGAAGCCGTATGTATCCAAGAGCTTGAACGCGTCTTCGCCCCTTATGATGCCAGGGCTACCCTGTGTTAACTCAGAAAACCGACGGAGGCCGCCTTCGATCGTGTCGAGGAAACGCTCCTCCTCACCACGCGTCACCTCCTGAATCTCCTTGGACTTCGCGCGAAGCTCGGGGTACGTGTGGCCCATCTGTTCGATGAGTACGGGAATAAGACGAGATACCGTCGGCTCACTGCGACCCATTAGGTACGCGTGGCGAACTGCCCGGCGTAGAATACGTCGCAACACGTACCCCCGACCATCATTGCTTGGATACACACCGTCCGCCAACAAGAACGCAACGGAGCGGGTGTGATCTGCAAGGACCCGAATCCCTTCGCCCCGAGCGCCTTGGTCGTACTTAACTCCCACGATTTCGGCGGCCGCCCGTATCAGCGGTTGGAACGTATCGATGTCGTAATTGGACGATACGTTTTGCAAAACCGCCGCAATGCGTTCGAGACCGGCGCCGGTGTCCACCGACGGTGCGGGTAGGGGTGTGCGCGTTCCATCCTTGGACTGATCGAATTGCATGAAAACGAGATTCCAGATCTCAAGCAGTTCCCCCGCCTCACCGAGTTGCTCAAATTCCGCTTGCGACAGCTCCTTGGGACCGCCCCCGTCCTTTCGCAGGTCGACGAAAATCTCTGAACAGGGACCACAGGGTCCGGTGTCGCCCATCTGCCAAAAGTTGTCTTTGTCCCCCAAACCGTAAACGCGATTGGGAGAGAGACCGGTAATCTCTGGCCACAGTCTTCGAGCTTCATCATCGGTGTGATGCACAGTGGCAAACAACCGATCGGGGCCAATCCCAAGATAGGCGTCGCTTGTTATCCACTCCCACGCGTACGCGATTGCCTCGCGTTTGAAATAATCACCAAATGAGAAGTTGCCCAGCATCTCAAAAAAGGTGTGGTGGCGTGCCGTGCGACCAACCTGTTCCAGGTCGTTGTGCTTACCACCGGCTCGTACGCATTTTTGCACGGTGACTGCACGCACATCGTCACGATGCTCCAAACCTTGGAACACACGTTTGAACTGCACCATCCCTGCGTTGGTGAACATCAACGTTGGATCGTCAGCGGGTACCAGTGAACCGGAGGGGACTTTGGTGTGCCCTCGGCTGGCGAAGAAATCGACGAAAGACTTACGAATTTGGTCAGCCTGCATGCGCGAAAACTAACCGATCTCCGGCCCCTTTGGGGACACGTCCCCTTTGGGGACACGTCCCCTTTGGGGACCCGTCCCACACGCAGCATCACGCCTCGGCGAGAAGCTGCTCCACTGCCTCGCGCACTGTCCAGCCGGTGTATCCGCGACGACCAAGAAATGCCAGCACCCGGCGGCGCCGCGTATTTGACGGGAGCCCGTGCAATTGACTAAGCCGTTTTTCCGCCAGACGTTTCATTTGAGCGTCCAGATCCACACCTTCGTCCTCCAAAACTAGGCCGACCGTTTGTTCGGCGAGCCGGCCTTCAACACCACGAGAGCGAAGATCCGCCAACAATCGCGACGGGCCATGTCCTTTGGCGGCACGCACTCGGACAAAGGTGCGTGCATACTCTTGATCGTCCAGTAGACTGCAGTCCAGGAGCCGTTCAACGGCTTGATCGATTGCCGCTTGTCCGTGGCCGCGATCTCGCAGCCCACGGCGCATCTCGAACACTGAGCGGGGCCGGGCCGCAAGGATACGGAGGGCCACGCGATACGCGGCGGCCATGTCCGCCGCGTCAGCAAGACGTTGAAAAACCGGCGAATCGAGAACCGATCCTTCCCGAACTTCATCTGCGCATATGGCGTCACGTGGGACCGATCCGAAGCGCGAACCATCCAGCTCCACGACAACCGAGCCCGGGACCCGAGGATCTGGAGTTAAACCCGTGACCATGGGAGGATGGTCATTTACCGGGTATTCCACCGTGCGCGGCGCCGCTCGAGCCCATGGCATCTGGCTAATCCGTTGTGTCCGGCTCGTGTGGGGCCGGCCCATCGACCGACTTTTCAACCACGGCTTCCGCTGGGGTTTTGGACGGCTCGATGATGCCCAAGAACTCTTTGACTTCCCGTTCAACCCGTTCGGCGATTTCCGTATTGTCCTTGAGATACAGTTTTGCGTTTTCTCGCCCCTGTCCGATTCGCTCCGTACCACAGGAATACCATGCGCCGCTTTTCTCGATCACACCTGCCTCCACCCCAAGATCCACCAGCAATCCGGTGTGACTAATTCCCTCGTTGAACATCACGTCGAATTCCGCCATGCGAAACGGAGGGGCGACTTTGTTCTTCACGACCTTAACACGCACACGGCTACCGATAATCTCGTCACGCTCCTTAACCGCTCCAATTCGTCGGACGTCCAACCGGAGTGATGCGTAGAACTTGAGCGCTTTGCCACCGGTTGTCGTCTCGGGATTGCCAAACATGACGCCGATTTTTTCGCGGAGTTGGTTGATGAACACAACAGAGGTTTTAGACCGATTGATACTGCCAGCCAACTTTCGCAGCGCCTGAGACATGAGCCTGGCTTGCAACCCAACATGGGTGTCACCCATCTCACCCTCGATTTCGGCTTTGGGCACCAAAGCGGCCACCGAGTCAACGACGATGATATCCACCGCACCCGACCGAACGAGAATATCGCCGATTTCGAGCGCTTGTTCACCTGTGTCAGGCTGGGAAACGAGCAGCTCTTCCACATCGACACCCAACTTCTTTGCGTATTCAACATCAAGCGCGTGTTCGGCATCAATAAACGCGGCTACGCCACCCGACCGCTGTGCAGTGGCCGCCAGATGTAGGGCCAACGTTGTCTTGCCGCTCGCTTCGGGTCCATAAATTTCCGTGATCCGGCCCCGCGGGATGCCACCGATGCCAATGGCGGCGTCGAGATTGAGGGCACCAGTTGAGATCGATTCGATCTTCACGTGCGTGTCCGCGCCAATCTGCATGATCGAGCCTTTGCCGCACGATTTCTCGATCTGGGCAATGGCTAAGTTCAGCGCCTTCCGACGGTCTTCTGTCAGCTCCGCACCGACCGGTCTCACATCAAACCCGATCAGCTTTGATTCTCGCTTTGCCATCCTCTTCATGTGTGCCTCAATTCACGTGTTTTTGATGAAAGGGACTTAATCCCGAATATATACCGAAAAACGACTCATCGCCAGCCAGGTCTAAACGCGTCCTTCACGTGTTCAATGACCGCGCGACCCTTCTTCCAAGAGATACCGATCACATCAAAGCGAACCTGTTTCGTGACCAGCTTATGCCGGTCCAACCAAGCACCTGCCGCTCGCGCGATGTCCCGCTTTTTTACCCAACCCAAGGCCTCCAACGGGTGTCCGTAACTGGTGCTCCAGCGGGCCTTCACCTCCACGAAGGCGACGATTCCACCCCGCTGTACAATCAAGTCGATTTCAGTGCGGCCGATCCGACACCGTTGATCGAGAATTTTCCAACCACACCCCTCCAGGTAGCAGCATGCGAGACGTTCGCCCGCCCACCCAAGTCGGTGTCGAGGGTCCTTCCAAGTCTCTGGATCTGACTTTAGCGGCATCGCCAACGCTAACGAGTCCAGTCACCATGCGTCGCACCGATAAAACGCGGGAAACAACAGTTGAACGTCGAACTTCGAACGGCGAACGTCGAACGGCGAACTTCGAACTTCGAACTTCGAACGCTGAACGCCGACGCTGTTTTGTTCGAAGTTCGAAGTTCGACGTTCGACGTTCGAC
>JAZDDD010000042.1:0-3102 GCA_036679545.1 Gemmatimonadota bacterium
GCTTTCTTGCCGTGTTGATGGTAGTGGCCGGCTTGGTGCTTCTCGTAACCTGCTTGAATGTGAGTGGGATGATGCTGGCGCGATCAACGGGGCGTCAGAAAGAAATGACCATTCGTCTTGCGGTCGGCGCGAGCCGGTGGCGGCTCGTCCGTCAGTTGCTCACTGAGGCTACGGTGTTGTTTGGACTCGGCGGTTTGGCCGGAGCGTTCGTCGCCGCCTGGCTCGTTGACGCGCTTCTTCTGTTCATCACGGGGTTGTCTGTTCCGTTAGGATTTGAGTTGCCAATGGACTGGCGCGTTTTGTTGTTTACCGCCGGCGCCGCGTTCGCCGCTGCGGTGTTCGCCAGTATCTTCCCCGCGCGCGAAGCGCTGCGCCGAGATGCTGCATCCGCATTGAGAACTCGGGAGAGCGAAGATCGTCGGACCGGCCGCCTCCGTTCAGTCTTCGTTGTTGCGCAGATCGCCGGCGCGATGGTCTTGCTGGTTGGGGCCGGTTTGTTTGCCCGTTCCGTACTCGCAGGTGTGCGTGCTGACTTGGGATTTGATGCGGATCGAGTGGCTGTGACGTCGGTAACCTTGCCCAACGACCGGTATGACGAAGCTCGTGGCCAGGTATTTTTTTCACAATTGTTGACGAGCGCGGCCGCTATTCCCGGTGTAGCGTCCGTCGCGCTCGCCGCGCGACCTCCGCTGGGTGTTGCCCGCAATCCGGTTGCGGTTGAGGTACCGGGTTATCAGCATATCGGTGATCAAGAGTTGACCGTTGACGGCAATTTTGTCAACGAAACATACCTATCCACGTTGGGTGTTGGTATTATCGCCGGACGAGACTTTGCCGCGGAAGATATAGTGGGAAAACGCAATGTCGTGGTCGTCAATCAAACCGCTGCATCTCGTTTTTGGCCGAACCAAACGGTGATCGGACAGCGTATCGTGGTGGCTGAACAGGTTTTCTCGGTCGTTGGCGTTGCTACCGATAGTAGATCTCTTCTTCAGGACGCAACACCAGTTACACAGGCCTACTTTCCAATGAGTGTTCGCTTTACGCCGAGTATGAATGTAGTGTTCCGTTCGGTGGCCGACCCTGAGAGTTTTGGCGCGCAGATTCAAACGGTGGTCGCAAGGTTGGATGCTTCGTTGGTGGTGCCACCACCGGTCACATTGCGAGAGACGATGAATGGGGCGTTGTTGCCACAGCGGCTTGCCGCGGTCGTCACGGGCGGGTTGGGACTGTTTGGATTTTTTCTCGCGGCACTTGGCGTTTATGGGATACTTGCGCACGCCGTTGGGACGAGGACAAGGGAGATTGGCGTAAGGCTGGCGCTTGGCGGGCGTCGCATAAACGTACTTGGTCTTGTAGTTGGTAGTGGAATGCGGTTGGTGCTTGTTGGTGTTTTTCTTGGCGTGGGTTTCTCGCTGTTGGTATCGCCTTTGTTAGGCGGTTTCCTCATAGGTGTTCGACCGTTTGATCCGATAACGTTGGCGGTGGTCTCATTGGTGTTCATGTCTGTCGCTTCGATCGCGTGCTATCTTCCGGCACGTCGCGCAACCCGCATCAATCCTGCCACGGTTCTGCGGAACGAATGATTGGCTTCCGCCAGCGCCTAATTTACTCGTCCCTGTTGCTTGGCCAGTTCACGCAAAAGCACCGCCGTCTCATCGAGCCCTAGGCACAGATCGGTAATGCTTTGGCCGTAGACCAACTTGTCGTTGTTAGCGAACTGTTGACAACCTGCCACGATATTGCTTTCTAGCATTACTCCCATGATCCCCGCATTGCCATCCCGTATTTGCCGCGCTACGGACTCCACCGCGGTTGTCTGACCACCGAGTTGGTTCGCGTTGCCATGGCTGCAGTCGATCAGCACGCGAGGTGGCGCGTTAATCTTACCGAGTTCTGAGAGAACAGTTCTCACGGTTTTGGGATCATGGTTTGGTTTGTTGCCGCCGCGCAGGATCACATGACTTGCGGAATTTCCTCGTGTTTGTGTTGTGACGGCGCGGCCAGAGTCGTCAATGCAGGCAACAGTGTGTCCCGTTCGGGCCACGGCCACTCCATCAATGGCGATGCTCAAGCTGCCATCTGTGCCGTTTTTGAACCCCACGGGACAATCTAAGCCGGATGCCAATTGCCGGTGAATGGGGCTCTCGGCAGTGCGCGCACCGATTGCCACCCAGCTAACCGTGTCCTCCAAAAACGGTACGCTCATGACATCGACAAATTCCGTAGCGGCCGGTACTCCGGCTGAGTGTAGGTCGATGAATAGTTTGCGAGCAATCCGAATGCCGTCGGCGATTTTTCCGCTGCCGTCGAGGGTGGGATCGTTCACAAGGCCGTTCCAGCCGAATCGCGTACGCGGCTTCTCGACGTAAGCACGCATGACAAGCACGAGTTGATCTGTCACCAATTCTTGTTGGCCACGTAACCACCGGCCAAATTCCATGGCGGCCACGGGATCGTGTATGGAACACGGACCAACGACGACGACGAGTCTCGGATCTTCCCCATACAGTATCCGACGGATGGCAGCTCTTGTCGTGACCACTGTGGATTCTGCATCCTGCGAGACGGGCAGCGTGCTGCGAACTTGTGACGGCGTTGGCAACGGAGTGCCCTGGTGCTGGGTTGCGGGTGTCACGTAATTGTTGAGCGCGGTCGTCATCCCTAACGATACTCGAGCGGTGCTACTTCGAAAGGGCGCATGTCCGTTTGCTCGTTGATGTGGTGCCCGATTCGCTTAAAAAGCGGGCGTGTCGAACTTCGAATATCGCACGCCGTTTGTGATCGCACGGCTTCCGCGTGGGGTATGCTGGAGGTAATCGACTTTACTCCCCGGTGCGCGACGAATGACGACGTTGTCGTCGGTGACTTCCAACGCACCGGCGGATGTCCCCTCGTTTGGGCCCTCCCTAAATCGGATTGCTGCTTGAAAGCCAGCAGAGTGCATATCGTGGCCCATGATCGAAATGGAAACGAGATATTGCGCGCCCGGCTTGTAATGTAGTGGAAACCCATCCACACCAAGCGACCCTTCGGAGGTGTTCACATCAAATTCTGAGTGACACCCCTGACACGTGGGTTCACCAAACCCGCCGGTGTGCC
>JAZDDD010000420.1:0-3216 GCA_036679545.1 Gemmatimonadota bacterium
GCTAAGCCGACACCGGTCAGGAGAAAGTTGCGGCGCGAAACCACAATGTCGTCGATCGGTCTATTCATATCGTGCTCATGCTCGAAGGCGGATGAACAATCTAATGTCGGGGCTGGACTAGTCCACTCGCAATACAACAATGGGATTCACAGGATAGATCCTTCGCGGCTTTCCCGACGGCCGTTTTCAAGTTCAGGTTGATGTTTGGGATGGAACCACGGCACGTTCTCGGGCGGTGGGCGCGAAAGGCTCGCCCCTTGGCAACTCAGAAGGTCGGGGACAACCGAACAGATTCAGTTGCGTAGTCAATAGTGACGACGAACCTCTGCCAGAATTCGTTGCCAATGTAGGTGGGGGTCTGTGCCACGACGAGGCCGTGTAGGTCCCGGACCGTCAACCCCGAAACCGTCACCGAATCGATCGCGATCAAAGTGGCTTGCATTGCCCCACGAGTCCCAATCGCGTTCACCGCATTGCCGTTATCCAACGCCGTGCCGAGGCCGAGTTGAATCGCTGTCCGTTCGGACATGACGATGCCAGTGGACGCACCGGTGTCCATCCAGCCGGAGACGCTTCGTCCGTTTATCATCAAGTCTTTGAGCCGTGGTGTATGGCCGCTCACATCCACTGACACGGGTTGCGGACGATCAACATTGGCTCGCGGTTTGGATCGTTGTCCCTCGGTATGAGATGAGAGTCGTAGCAAACGAGACGGATAGTCGATCTGCACGACCGATGAGCGGAAGAAGCTCTCGCCGAGGGTGCCGTGGATGGGTTGGCCGCCTATCACGAAATGGCGTGTCTCGGCAACTATGATTGGCAGCGGGTCGAGTACAAACTCGCCAAGCCTGGCGGACTCGAGCAAGGCCCGTCGAAACGGAATTTGCCGCTGACCGCCGCCTACGATAAAGCCAGCCGGATCGGACATCTCAAGAGATAGATTGGCAGCCACCGAAGGATCGAGGACGGACGGAAACACTCCGGTGTCGATGTTCATGCGAATTGGCCCGTAGCCGTCTATCTCTACCGAAACCACGATTTGCCCATCCAGGTACTCGAATGGGACTTCGACATCACCGGGTGTCTCTTGTTCTGCGGCGGTCGGGACGATTGGCCGTGTCGAGCCAACGAGGAATACGACGCAACCGACGGCGGTGGCCAACGACGCCTTGCGCGGCAGGTGTCCGGACCGGTCTTGGGCCTCTCGTCTGTCGATTCCCAAAATCATTGGAAATCGTGGCGCAGGGAACCAGGCCATAACCTGAACACCATGTGCTTGTTCACTTGTCTACGCCCACGTTGGTCAAAACAAAGCCGCGATAGTCCATGCGGAACAAGGAGACGCCGTCGGATACCCGTCGGTAGTCCCAGCCATAGAAATACGGCGCTTCCTTGCTGACCCTGTACGTGATCAATTGCGTACCGCCCGAGACCAAGACATCGATGTCACGCACGCGTGCTGTTTGTCCGGAAGGCAGTTGAACGTCTTTTGGCGCGTGTGGGTACACCGAGACGCTGCCTACGGTAGAGTAATTATACGTACGAAGCCGAATACCCTCGCGGTTTTGCAGATCAAGAAACGGAAGTACAAAACCCAGCGAGCCAAAATCGAACACTGGTTCCCCGTCCAAATCGTGGACTTCAGGATAGGTCTGTCCATCCGGCTTAACCGTCAATTCGTTAACCTCGTCTGGGGACACTGTGATGAAACTGTATGTGCCACCATTATCGACGGTCGGGACTGCCGGAAACATCCTGTAGCGCAACTGACCGGTTTCACTGTCGATTACCAGTAAATCAAGATTCGGATATCCTTGCACGCCCTCTTTTTCACCGGTAAATGACCACTGTATCCAATCGGCTTTGCGACCGCCCGCCATTACATCTCTGACATCAAACGAAACTTGCATCTCTATCGGCCCGTCTGGCGTAAACAACGTGGCGCCATAGACAATCCGAAGGTCATGCAAGTCTTCATTTCGGAGCTTCAAATCGCCGGGCGTGTAGATCCTCCAAGTCTCGGCGTTCGCGAATGTTGAAAGAGAAATTGCGTGTCGTTCGACATCGGGCTGCTGAGCGCCACAGACGCTGGCCGAAACAAGTGACGTCATCACAACGGATGCGGAGATTGTTCCCAATTTCATTGTTTTCTCTTTTGTCGGTGAGTGCGTGTCATGCTGCCCCGCGCTTACTGCTTGTGGTGCACACCGTCCCACGCGATGATCGCTCCGTTATTCACATATTCGACGACCGGCGGAATACCATGGCCGGGTGTGACCGCGATGTAGTAAACACCTCCGTCGCCGTCACGGCCTGGTTCGTAAACATCACCGTCAGTGAGATTGAACCAGTTGGCGTTGACTTCCCAGACTTCAACCGATGAGCCATCAGCCGTCGGTATTGTTTTCTTGCCGACCACGCTCGCCTCGATCCAATAAATTCCGAGATTCGGAATTACCATGGGGAGTGTGGCGACATATCCTGCACGCAGTGGCAGAGTCGCTAGTGTCAGACCACCGATCTGTCCGGCGAACATGGGCATTGCCAAGTCACGCGGTTGCCCTTGCACTTCGCGCCCATCCGCAAAAGTCACATCGGCGGCGAAATTCTCACCCGTCATGTCGTAGTAGACTTTTGTGGGCTGCTCTGGTGGCCCATTCTCAAATTCAAGAGTGAGGTTGAGGATCTGCAGGGTAGTGCGGTCAAGCGTGCGTGTTCCGATGGTGGCGCTACCATTACCCTGGCGCATGATTTGGACATGAGTCCAATTGCCATGCTCGCCAACCGTGAGGATCTCTTCAAACGTAGACGGCGTTATTTCCCAGACACCGTCCGTGGGGACACTTTGCGTCCAGATCGCATGGTAGGGAGCGAGCCGGCTCGCATCAATTTCTGGCGAGCCTACGGGCACAGTGTAACATGCTGACGTGTAATAGCATTCATCGTTGACATCGTACGAATAGACCTGCGACGATGCGTCTTGTCGGGACGCCGTGGCGCCGCTCGCACTGACCGTGAGCACCCCAACAGCAACCAAACCGGTAACGAATACCTGTCTTTTGTTCATTTCAGCAAACTCCTGTTTTGCTTTGGATCGTTTCGAAAGACTTCCCAAGACGGTCACGGGGCGGATGTATTAGCTACCGTAAGGTATCATACTGAAAGGTAGTACACAACCAACGATGTCGCGCGTTGTATCGATCTGACGTTGTCGGG
>JAZDDD010000421.1:0-14753 GCA_036679545.1 Gemmatimonadota bacterium
CCCCGCATCCCGAAGAGCAGCGGCCACCACCTTTGCTCCACGATCATGACCATCTAGACCAGGCTTTGCGACCAAAACTCGAATAGGACGGTTGAGTTCCTTTTGGGACATCGGTGCTTTACTCGACAAGGTGGGGGGGGTTATTCTGGATTGTTCCGGTGTAATGCAACTATATTTCGCGCGAGTTCATAGGCGCTCATTTCCCCTCCTACGACCTCATCCAGTCGTTCCTCAAGCACACGAGTCGCCGTCGTGTCTTGCCAGAAGTTTTGCTGGACCATTCGATCGGCCACATCGCGTGCGTGACGTTTGAGTCTCCTCCGCCTTCGTCGCTCACCCTCTCCACTTGTGGTCAAGAATCGGTTGCGGTTGTCCAATACGTCTATCAAGTCCGCCACTCCGCGGCCATTGTTGGCTACCGTCGACAATACCGGGGGCACCCACATATGGTCCTCGACTTCACGGAACTTTAATGTCTCCACAATTTCGGCGATCAGCAGGTGGGCGTCAGGACGGTCAGACTTGTTCACAACGTAAATGTCCGCAATCTCCATCACGCCAGCTTTTAGCACCTGCACGCCATCGCCCGATTCTGGGACTAAAACTAACACGGCTGTATCGCACGACCCCGCGATGGCAAGTTCTGACTGACCGACACCAACTGTTTCGATGAGGACGATATCAAACCCAGCCGCATCCAACACGTCGGCCGCCTCTTGCGCACTGATAGACAACCCGCCCGTTGCGCCTCGCGAAGCCATCGATCTGATAAACACACCTTGATCGAGGGTGAGCGATTCCATTCTCACACGATCACCGAGCAACGCACCACCGGTGAACGGACTGGACGGGTCCACGGCCACAACACCGACGGTCATTTTCTGAGCACGATATGTCTCTACCATCGCGGTAACCAACGTGGATTTTCCCGCGCCTGGAGGCCCCGTCACGCCAATCCGTTGCGCGTTGCCCGTGTGCGGATGAATGGTGTTCAAAAGCTCTTCGATGCCTTCGGCTCGGTTTTCGATGAGCGTGATGCCACGCGCAATGGCCCGAGGTTTTTGCGCTACGATGCCCTCGGCCAACTCAGCTACCGTGCGCTGAGCTTTCTTTCTCACAGAATGAACGTTGCCGCCAGAGCCAGCAGCAGGAAATAACCGCACATATCGGTCAGCGCGGTAACAAACACCGAACTCGCGACGGCCGGATCGATTCCCACCCGCTCCAGAAAAAGCGGAATGGACCCGCCAGCGACGCCCGCTACAATCAGATTGCCCCACATTGCTGACATGACCACCAACCCAATAACCCACGTCCCCCAAATCAATCCGGCGGCGATACCGATCATACCGCCCATGACCAGGCCATTGACGGCACCAACCGCCAACTCCTTCAGAATTACGTGTCGTACCCGTTCCGTTGGCACTTGTCCCAACGAGACACGGCGTACCGTCACCGCAAGCGCCTGTGTACCGGCGTTGCCACCGAGTCCAGCCACCACCGGCAACAGTGCAGCCAACGCAACGGTCCGCTCGATGGTACCACCAAAGATCATAACAACACCCGCTGACAAGGACGCGGTCAGCGAGTTGATCATGAGCCACGGTAAACGTTTTGTCACCGCGCGCCGCCATGTTGCACCAAGCTCCTCATCGCCCGAACCACCACCGAATTTTAACATGTCCTCGGTTTGTTCGGCTTCTACAACATCTATGACATCGTCGAAGGTAATGCGCCCCACCATCACGTCGTCCCCATCGACGACCGGAATCGACGCCATGTTGTAACGTGCCATCAGGCGGGCAACCTCTTCTTGATCTTGTTGGGGTGTTACACGTGCTTGTACAGGCTCCATGACTTCTTGCACACGTTGCGCGGCGGGCGCTCGTACCAAACGTTGCAACGGCAAAATGCCAGCCAACCCACCCGAGTTCTTGATCACGTACACCTGGTAGAAATCGTCGATTTCTTCGGCCTGTTTGCGAATGTCATCGATCGCATTACCAGCGGTACTATTCTCCAGGACCGAGACAAACGCCGCCGTCATAATCCCGCCCGCGGAATCTTCATCGTATTCCAACAGACGTTCGATATCTTCGCTCTCGGAAACGACCGCGAGGATATGGCTTGCTGTTTCGCGCGGCAGTTCACCGATGAGGTCCGCCGCATCATCGTCTTCCAGCTCCTCAACAATCCCTGCTGCATCTTCGGGCGCCAACGCCGCGAGCACTTCCTCTGGATGCTCCTCGGGTTCCATCTCTGCCAACGCCTCAGAAACGAGTTCGTTTGGCAGCACTTTGACCAAGGCTAAACGGAGTGCTTCGTCCAGACCGACCAGAACGTCAGCTAGGTCGGACGGATGGACGTCCTTGGCCCGCTCGCAAAACGCGACGATATCACCTTCCTCGGCAAGGAGATGAAGCTCGGAGACCGCGGCGTTCTGGTCGATCACTCGTTGGCGGATTCGGTAGCGTCTCGAAGGAGATGATCGAGATCGAGTCCACGTACTTTGTATTCCCCGGTTCCCGCTCGGGGCTCAACCGCTCCGGCGGAGATAATGAGTTTGATTGCCTCTTCGATGGAGATGTCGAGCGGGATCGTTCGCTTTTCCGGTACCACGATCATGAAACCGGATGTGGGGTTGGGAGTGGTGGGAACAAACACGTTGACGCACGGTTCGCCGAGGATCTCAGAAAACAGCTGCGACCGCTGATTCGTGACAAACGCCACCACCCACATGCCCTCCGTTGGATACGGGACGGCGACCGGGCGTTGAAAGACACGTTGTCGCTCGCCAACAATGGTCTGCACGATCTGACTTGCCGCGTTGTATAGCCGCCCCGTCAGCGGAAAACGGGAGAGGGCTTGGTTCCACCAGTGCAACAATTGTCGCCCGGCGGCCTGTTGTACAATCCACCCAATCCCCAGGATGGACAGCAAAAGGATTGCAAAGCCGAGCCCGGGGATGGGGAAGTCACCCGGAATCCATTCCTGGAGCGGTCCCCCCAAGATTCCATCTAAAACGCGGAACGCCCATACCAGCACGCCGATCGTCACACCGACCGGGGCCAAAACGACGAGGCCCGTGAGGAAGTAGCGGCGGAGGAGTCGCCATCCCGCGCGCCGTTTAGACATTACGCCCCGACCGTTGCACGCCCAGTATGACGGGCCGCACGGGCCCTCTCCGGACAGCAATCCTCTGCACACGGGTCGGCGTGGCCGCGAGCACGTCGAACTCGAGTCCATTGAACAGCAACCGCTCACCCGGCTGGGGTATGCGTCCGGCTGCACGAGCGATAAAACCACCAATTGTCTCGACGCCGTTTGGAAGATCCACGCCAAAACGATGAGCGACCTCATGCCCCGGTGTGCTACCGTCCACCTCAATCAATTCGATGCCGCTGTCCGGCGAATCGAGCGGCGCTTCGTCGTCATCAAAAATCTCCCCCACGAGTTCTTCGAGAAGATCTTCGACCGTGACAATACCCGCGGTGCCACCGTACTCATCGAGAATGATTGCCATTTGTTTGCGTTCGCGCTGAAGTTCCAACAGCAAGACCGCACACTCGTTGGACCCGGGCGCGACAACGACCGAACGCAATGGCAGTGCACCACCCGGTGTCACTTTCATCAAATCGAATGCGTACACCATCCCGACGATGTTATCCAGAGAATCTCTGTACACCGGCAGACGAGAATAACCAGACTCGGTAAACAAACGACCGATCTGCTCGATCGAGGCGCCCTCATGTAACGCCACAATATCCGTTCGGGGCGTCATCACATCGCGCACGGTACGCTCAGTGAATGCTAGCACACCGGACATCAGCTTTAGGTGGTTCTCTTGTTCGCTTTCTTTGAGATCTCCCGCCAGAATCACATCGGCCAGGTTGGGTGGTTCACCACCCTCTGACAGTGGCAGCACGACACGCATGAAACTCAACCGGCTGGCCCAAGGCGTTCCGTACCGGACCATGGCTTCTGGCCACGTTCGGCCAATCGCCCGGGAGGTCCCATAGATCACCGCGGCGGTCAGTGGGATACCGATAGCAACGATGAGCACGGCCACGGTGGGAGTCATCCCAGTCAATGCCGCACCACTCACACCAACGGTGAGCATCCCCACCGCGCCGACCGCGGACGCGGTGCGCAGTACGCGGCCGGGACCCGCAAACACGGTGGATGCCACAGCGGCTCCACGGAGACGCTGTGAAATCCACCGTGTTAATTCCAACCGACTCACGGTGGCCGCGCCAACCGCCACGGATGTTCCAAGCACGGCGGCCAACCCGCCAATCAAGGCCGCAATACCGGCCATCATGACAGTTCCTCGGGAGCACGATGGTTTGCTTCGTCGAGAGGTCGTTCGAAGTACACACGCTTCACCCGTCGACGAACCACCTGTTCAACCACGACCCGATAGGGACTCACGAAAAACTCTTCACCGGGTGCAGGTACGTGTCCAAGTTCCGAATAGACGAATCCGCCAACCGTACTGACATCTTCGCGCTCGACATCGATCCCAAGTAGGGCGCTCAACTCGTCGAGGGTCACACCACCGTCCACCCAAAATTTGTTATCACCTTCACGTTCAACCGCCGGTTCTTCGTCAGCGTCATACTCGTCGCGAATTTCGCCCACGATTTCTTCGAGAGTGTCTTCGAGTGTCACCAATCCCGACGTGCCACCAAACTCGTCAACCACAACGGCGAGGTGCCCCGCACCACGCTGAAAATCACGCAGTTGTGCTGCGAGCGACTTGGACTCGGGAACAAATTGCGCGGGTCGTACCAAATCTTGCCATCGTTCGGGTAACTCGGACACACCGGCCACGGGACCCACGAGATCCTTGGCGTAGAGAATGCCAGCGATGTTGTCGAGCGTGTCATCGTAGACAGGTATGCGGGCGTGGTCACCACGTCGCACGAGCTCGATGGCTTCTTGCAAATCTGCGGATGTCTCGAGCGCGACAATATCAAGACGGGGAGTCATGATCTCTTCGACAGTCGTGTCGCCCAACGAAAAGACGCCGAGTAACAACTCGCGTCGTACAGAACCCTCCGATTGCTCCTCGGCCTTTCGTGTGGGCAGTATGCCTTGCACCCAGCGTTCGAATAACGAGGCCACTGGTCGCAAGAACGCAAAAGGCGCCGCCACGCGTCGCGCCACGGTCGTGGCGGCAGCCGCAACATCAGGGGCGAGTGCTCCAACGGCACGCGGTAACGCTTCCGATACCATATAGAGGAACCCGATGGCGAGGGCACCAACACCAAGACCTTCTAACGGCGTCCGTTCCCACCATCGCACCGCAAGCGCCGCGGCAAGGCCCGCACCGACAAGCAATGTCAGTCGAGCAAGATGGATCGCACGGTACCCGGACCCCGCATCGGACTCGCCACGGACAATGTCGCCCAACGACCTGGCTACGGTCGGGGATTCTTCAGCAAGTGCAAGTAACCCGGCGCATCCGCCGGTCAACACCGCGATGCCGAACGCAATCAGATCAAGCGGTGTCACGGTTTCCCTCCCAAGAACTTCGACACATAGCGCTCCTGCCGCTCCCACATATGCGATTGCGTCCTACGTTCGTCTTCCGGATGATCATACCCTATAGCGTGTAAGGTCCCGTGCACCACGAGTCGTACCAACTCTTCTCTCACGCCCAGGCCCAACCTTCGGGCCGAGCCCCGCGCGACCGAGGGACAGACGTACACATCGGCAACGACCTGCCTGTCGTGCTTCATGCCAAACGAGATCACATCGGTCGCTCGGTCCCGTGCGAACGTCCGTCTGTTCAATGATCTCATGCGAGAACCGGATAGGAACGTGACGTTGACGGTGGCAACCTGTCCTTCGGCGCGGAGTACGATGGCTACCAGGCGCCGAACCGCCGGCGCACTGAGTGCACGACGGTCCCCGGCGTACGCCACCCGTACGTCACGCTCCGGACGCAGCACTCCAATGCGCCGTGATTCCCCCGGCTTGTTCGGGATATTCAATACGGTTGTGGTACATGCCACTCAGTGTACGTAGGAACGACTCCTTTACGCGTTCTAGGTCCGCAAGGGTGAGCGGGGCCTGGTCGAGTTGGCCTTCCTCGACTCGTTGTTTGATGACATGGTCGATGGCGCTACTCAAGCGATCCGCCGTCGGTTCCTCAAGCACACGGATCACAGCCTCGACACCGTCCGCAAGCATGGCAATAGCCGTCTCCGCCGATTGTGGCTTGGGACCCGGATACCGAAACAGCGACAGATCTTCTTCTGTGACGTGTCCTTGTTTCCGAGCACGGTCCAAGAAGTACGCGATCTCTCTGGTTCCGTGATGCTCGGGAATGAACGCTTTGACCACGCTCGGTAGCCGTGCTTCTTCGGCAAGCACCACACCCTCGACGACATGATCCCGAATGATGGACGCCGACGTCTCCGGTGGCAGACGATCATGTGGATTGCCCCCGCTGCCTTGGTTTTCTGCGAAGTGCAGTGGGCGGCGCATCTTGCCAACATCATGGTAGTAACAGCCCACACGAGCAAGCAACCCGTTTGCGCCAATGGCGTCACACGCCGCCTCGCACAGGTTTGCTACAGCCACACTGTGAGCGTAGGTACCGGGCACCTCGGTAGCAAGACGTCGCAACAAAGGACGACTTGGGTCAGACAACTCGAGCAATGTCAGATCCGTTGTAACCCGGCTGAAGGATTCCAAAATCGGCAGAGCAAGAAAAACCAAGCTCGCCGACACCGTGGCATTGGCGGTACCTCGAATGGCACTGGCTCCGAACTCACTCAGGCCCCACCCCAATCGCATCGCGACCGTCACCGCCGCGACGAGAAACGCCGCAGCGATCACCGCCGCCGAGATAATGATGTGGCTTCGGCGCCGGATACCTCTGACACTCAACGCCGCGGCAACACCACCAAGCAAAGCGACGTAAAGAGCGTCCTGTCCGCCGTAGGCGGCCTGCGAACCGATGAGGACTGCTAAGACCATGGCCGCGACCATGGCGATGCGTCCGTTGAACAGCACCGTCAATAAAATCGCCGTAAACGGAATCGGGATCAGCTCCGGGCCCACATGTATGAAGCGAAATGTGACAGCGGCGCCGGCAACGACGACACCGAATAGCGATGCGAGCAGCAACACCTGTCGCATCTCCCGGTATGCCTCCGGCAGATAGATAGTGAGAAGCAACCAAAAAACAGCGAGTATCAAACCATTGGTGAGCACCTGTCCGAGCCAGCCACTTAGGTTTGCCCCCGCCGCCCCGCCTCGATCCAATAGCTCCTGTTGTAACGCCAGCAACCGATCGCGGACTGAGGCGGTGATCACTTCGTGATCCTGTACGATTCGTTCTCCGGATAGCACTCGGTCCTTCACTGAGTCCACCGCGGCCCTCAACTCAGCACGACGGCGTTGGGTGAGCGCAACATTCGGAAGGAGGGAAGGTGCAAAAAACGCATTGAGGATCTTTGCGTAGGTCTGGTCCCCAACGGATGCGTTCGGGTCGGGGTGAAACTCAATTCGTAAATCCAAATAAGAGCGTAAGGTCAGAACACTATCCCTCAATACCAGCCGTTCTCCGTCAGCGTTTCGGATCCAAATTTGATCGTCGGCCTCGGCGGCCACGGTTCCGGTGGCCGCAACTCCCGCACCGACATAATCGCGAATCATGCGCTCCGTTGAGCGTCGAACCCGCTGGCGCACGGTAGGGTCTTGCAGGTAACGAGCTTCTTCGCCCGCAAGACGTAACCCCATGGTCAAGGCGCGTTCGAGCAAAACGTTGGCGGTGTCTGCCCCCTGTAAACCGTCAAACACAGTATCCAATGCGTCGATCAGCGAGTCGACAACCGCGGCACGAAAGTCATAGATGGGATGCGACGACGCAGCGAGTTGATCCGCCTCGAGTTGCAACTCGGCCGCCGTCTTGCGGACGGCAAAATCAAACGGTGCCAGCACCTCCTGGTCCGACACATCGCCCACCGTAAGTTGCCGCGGCACGTCAAACCCTTGCGCGACGGGGAACAACACGAAGGTCAAACCGGCAATGGCAAACATCGGAAGCCATCGCACCAGGTGATACCACAACCCTTCCCGGAACGTGCTTGGATCATGCGGTGCTGGACGGGGAGAACTGTTCATTCCCGCTCGTCTTGCTCGTACGCGCGGATGATATCACGCACGAGCCGATGCCGAACCACATCTTCGTTGTTCAAATAACACAAAGCTACGCCTTCGATATCGGTCAAGATCCTTTCGACTTCAACAAGCCCTGACTCGGTGCGCTCGGGCAGGTCGATTTGCGTCTTGTCACCAATGACCACTGCTCGGGAATTTACACCCAACCTGGTGAGGAACATCTTCATCTGTCCGGAGGTCACGTTTTGGGCCTCGTCCAAGATGACAAACGCGTCCGCCAGAGTCCTCCCTCTCATGTACGCCAGGGGAGCAATCTCGATCGTTCGGTTTTCGATGGCCCTTTGCGCCCGATCGTTCGGCATCATTTCTTCGAGTGCGTCGTATAGCGGACGAAGGTATGGATCAACTTTTGCCTGAAGGTCGCCCGGGAGAAAACCGAGCCGTTCCCCGGCCTCCACCGCCGGACGGGCCAAGACCACTTTGTGTACCTGTTTGCGGGCCAACGCAACTACGGCCATGGCCACCGCCAGATACGTCTTGCCGGTCCCGGCTGGTCCAATACCAATCACGATCTCGTTTTCTTCGATCGCCCGTAAGTACGCGGATTGCCCCGCAGTTTTCGGTCTGACGGGTCGTCGGACACCGGGTAAAACAATACGTTGCTCGTCACCACCGGTGGGCTCATTTGCGCCATTGCCCGCCATGCGCACAACGTCATCCGCCGTCAGCGAGCCGTGCATGCGGGCGACGTCGATCATCCGCACCGCCACAGCTGCGGCCCGCTCCACCGTCTCGAGGGCCCCGGCCAAGGTGACCTGATCCCCGCGAAACGACGCTCGTACACCCGTGGCCTGCTCGAGTGCCACGAGATTTGCGTCGTTCACACCGGTCAGCACGAGCGGGTCCGCACCATCTGCCCGAACCCGATGGGTCACATTATCTGTCATGGTCGCAAACGTATTCCTAACTGTTCCAATTCGGCGTCCGGCACCTGGGTCGGGGTATCTTCGAAGAGCGCACGGGCGGCCGTTGTCTTGGGAAACGCGATCACATCGCGCAAGTTACTGGCTCCCGTCAACAACATGACGATTCGGTCAAAGCCGAGGGCCATGCCACCGTGGGGCGGTGCCCCAGCGCGCAAGGCGTTCAACAAGAACCCGAACCGGGTTTCCGCCTCTTGGCGATCGAAACCAAGATACCCAAGCACCTCCAGCTGCAATTCTGGATCCGCGATTCGGATGGATCCGCTGCCCAGTTCGTGGCCATTGTAAACCAGATCGTAATGTTGGGCTCGCACGTTTTCTAAATCACCGGATCGGAACCGATCACCATCCGCGGCCGCCGGCGCAGTAAACGGGTGATGGGCAAACGTCCACCCTGCTCCCGCTTCGTCACGTTCGAACAACGGGAAACTGTCCACCCACGCAAACGCATGCTTTGACAATGGCTCAGGTGCCAACAGTTCAACAAGGCGAAGCCGAACGCTACCGAGCGCCGCCGACGTGATCGCGTCGGGTGCTGCGGCAACCATCAGGAGGTCCCCGTCAGCCAGTCCTGAGTTCTCCACCCCCATGCCCTCTAGTTTGGATAACGGACCCGACAGCACGTCTCCCTTCCGCTTCAACAATGCCAACCCGCCCAATCCGTGCGACTTTGCGACGTCAGTGAGGCCGTCGGTTTGCTTGCGCGACAACACGGCGCCACCCGCAATACGAATCCCGCGGATGCGTTCGCCCCGCGCGACCGCTTGGTCGAATGCCGCAAAGCCTCTCCCGGATAGTGCCGACGTGAGATCCTCGATTTCATATCCATATCGGAGATCCGGTTTATCGCTCCCGTATCTTTCCATGGCGTCATGGTGAGACATCCGGCGGAATGGCGCCGACACGTTTTCTCCTGCCTCATCCCATAGTGCAACCGCAACGTCAGCAACGATCTCGTACACGTCTTCGGCATCGACAAAGGACGCCTCGAGGTCTATCTGCGTAAACTCCGGTTGGCGGTCCGCACGTAGGTCCTCATCCCGGAAGCAACGAGCGAGCTGGAAGTATCGATCGAAGCCCGCCGTCATGATTACTTGTTTATAAATCTGTGGCGATTGCGGAAGCGCATAGAATTGACCGCGATGGACACGCGACGGCACCAAATAGTCTCTAGCGCCTTCCGGGGTGGGTTTTGTCAGAATCGGCGTTTCGATCTCTAAGAACCCACGTTCCACGAGCGTAAGACGGGCACGCTGTAACAACCGATGTCGGAGCGCCAGATTGTGTTGCATTTCCGGCCGTCTCAAATCCAACACCCGGTGCAAGAGACGTAAATCTTCGGCGGGGAGGTCCTCCCCTTTGGTACGCCAAACTGGAATCGACGGCGTCTCCGCCGGGCCTACCAATTCGAGCTTGGTTGCGTGAACTTCGATCTCACCGGTCGCCATGTCGGGATTGGTCGCGTCCCCTGGCCGAGCACGTACCACCCCCTCGACGAGCACGACGTTTTCGGCGCCAAGCGAACCGGCCTTTTCCAACAAAGACGGGTCACTCCACGCCGGCCCGAATGCCACCTGGACGATGCCGTCGTGATCGCGAAGATCATAAAACACCAGTCCACCCAGATCTCGGCGGCGGTGTATCCATCCGCCCAGCCGCACCGTTTGATCTGCATCACCAAGACGGAGGGAGCCGCACCGGTGGGTGCGCAATCTGGTAGCCAGCGCCGTCATTGGACGACCAACACGATAAGGGTAAGGTTCTTTAGATTCACTGAAGCTTCCGTTGATTGAACGTTTCTTGAGTTGCACGGGTAGACGCCGGACTTCCGTCTGCGGACGTCTGGTGTGGCGCGGGGGGTTCGCCCCCCTTTTTTTCCACGCAACCAAGACCATTGACCTGGCCAGCGTCAGATAGAGACATTCGGGATCTGATTGGAATGGATCGCTCGGATCCTTGAGGTTACTCAAAATAACGGTGACTGAAATGCCCAGCAACGCCTATCGGGCCACTGAATTACAAGTGGCATGACTACTCCCACCAACTGGCTCGACCTCATTCCATCTGAGGCCGAGCGCTCAGTGCGGCAATGGGTGGCCGCGCGGGGCGAACCCGAGTACCGGTCCCGCCAAATCTTCCGGTATCTGTGGCAGCACCCGCTCCCCTCGTGGTCGGCTGCTACCGATCTGCCAAAAAAAATGGTTGCGGATCTGACGACCGAGGCGCCGATACCGAGGCTTGCGTTGGAAACCCAACAGGTGGCCCGTGACGGCACGGTAAAAAATCTCTGGCGACTTCACGATGGCAAAGCCGTTGAGTCGGTTTGGATCCCGGGACGGGACAGAGCCACCCTGTGTATATCCTCCCAAGCTGGTTGTGCATACGCGTGTGCATTCTGCGCTACCGGGCGCATGGGATTTGAACGCAACTTGACGGCCTGGGAAATTGCCGGCCAGGTCAGGGAAGCCGTGTTGGATAGCGCAATGGGATTGCCCACAAACGTTGTTTTCATGGGGATGGGTGAACCACTGCACAACTGGAAAGAAGTCAGCCGGTCTTTGACAATTATCAATGATGCGCGTGGTCTGGGAATCGGCGCACGCCGTATCACGGTTAGCACAATCGGCATCATCCCACGGCTCAAAGAACTTGCTCGTCGCCCCGAACAATTCCGGTTGGCCATTTCACTACATGCGGCAATCTCGGAACGACGCGCGGCACTCATGCCTGTCGAGAAGAAATACCCCATCGCACAACTGACGACGGTGCTCTCGGAGTTTCGCAAACGCATCACGTTCGAGTACGTCATGATTCACGGCGCCAACGATACCCGGGCTGATGCCGATGCGTTGAGCGAACTCGCGAAAAATCTGAGAGCAATGGTGAATCTGCTTCCACTACATCCCACTGCGGGAAACGATCTTCGGCCTACGCCAAAGGACGATATCCGGGCGTTTGCGGCTTACCTGAAAGAAAAAGGTGTGAACGTGACCGTGAGACGCAGTCGAGGCCTCGATATCGACGCGGCCTGCGGCCAACTACGGGTGCAGTCCAAACAGCGCCGCGGCGTCCAAGTGAAGTAGAATCGTCACATCGACAAGCCGGTCGATATCCGGTTGAAAAATTATTCGTCCAGTGCCAAGGGCCTCTTGCACCGCCACCGCCGCGGTACTGTCCCCGCGGCGGATGATGATCTGCGTCGAGTCGAGCGTAGAATCGCGAGCTGATCCATAGAATACCACATCGACGCCTTTGGCCCGCAGGTTTCGCGTAACCGTTCGGGCAAGACCATCCACGTCCGTTGCGTTGAACACCTCGACAACAGCATCGTGATTTTCACCCGGTATCGGTAAGACCTGCGTCTCGCTTACGTTCGGGGAGAACCACCACACCGCTACCACAATGCCTAGGACGCCTGCCGCGCCGAGCAGCTTCGTTTTCATTCGACCAGCGAATTCCAGAACGCCACCCCTTCATCCGGAAGCTTCATCCCCTTCCTGATAGCCCAGAGGGTGCGTTCTTGCGCGACGGCGTATAGGACGGTCTTGGGGTCTCGGGGAACTCGCCCGGCCAACTCGGCGCGGTGCGGACGTCGATGTGATCGGCCAGGCTCGAGATAATCGGCCAAATACAACATACGCCCCACATCATCCCAGCCGGCGAATCCAATCGAATGGTACATTACCGCGTCCAATACGCCTCGATCCATTTCGCCACGTTCAGAGGCGTATCGCGCAGCCGCCGGACCATGATAAAGCGACGGTGTGTTCCAACGATTGTCAGCGAGATCAGCCAGCAAGTCCTTCGGCGCGTCCTTCAAGGCGTCATGTAAGAATCCCGCGCGTGTCCAACGCCGACGCTCTGATGACGGCATGTTGCGGGCAACCGCCCAAGTTTCCATCAAGGCGGTCACCCGTTCAATATGCCCACGGCGTGCAGCTCGTACCTGCGCCCACTCCGGAAGGTTGTAGTCGCCCGAACCCCAAGACGCTGGAATCAACGCCGCCAACTGACGCAGCCAAAAGGGTCGGTTGGCAAGTTCCGCGTGGGGGACAACAAGATCAGGCGTGCTTCTGTGCAAATCGCCATAGCGTACGATGTCCAGGTCCAACGTCCTCGGCCCCCAACGCTCTGAGGGTTCGCGTCCGGCCCGGGCCTCGCCTCGTTTGCACTCGTGTAAGAGATCTTCTGGTGGAAGCGTGGTTTCGACTAACACCATCTGATTCAGAAACGGATCCTGATCCTTCGGGCCGATTGGCGTCGTCTCTTCAGCCTCCGTCGTGGCGACAATCCGCGTTGCCGGAAGTTCTTCCAAAAACGACACGCCGGTCTGGAGATATCGCTCACGGTTTCCCAAATTAGATCCCAGCGCGACAAAAACAGACTCAGGCATTGACCACCTTGTCGCGATCGAGCGTTACCTCGACATAGTCCACGGGCCCTTCCAATGGTACATGGGGCTTACGCGCTGCGACTTGTACCCGTGTCACCGGTTCCAATTCCAAAACGCGCGAAACAATACGCTCGCACAGGGCTTCGAGCAGGCGGTGCGGACTCGTACCCACGATGTCAGACACGAGGCGATGCAAATCGCGGTAGTCGAGGAGACTGCTTGGCGAATCCGTTTTCCCCACGTGCGTGAGTGAAAGCCAGACCGTCAAATCCAGTTCAAGTGGCTGGGGAACGTGTCGCTCATGGGGGAGCAACCCCACACACGTGTGGAAACGCATCCCCTTGAGTGAAATGCGGTCACGATTCACTGAAGGGCAACCTGATGGGCGAAGAGTAATTTAGGGGCGATGACCGGTGTCAACGAAGGTAAAACGGTCTGTAAGTTCGGCAAGCATTTCAGCGACACTTTCCAGCTGGCCTATGGCGTTGCCCACGTCGGAGAGGCGTTCGGCGGCAAACTGCGACTGTTCGATAAGCCGCTCGGCCGCGTGTTGGTTTTGTTTTGAAAAGTCTGCGACGGTTGCTATCCGACCACGAAGTCCCTGCAAGGCGCTTCGTTGGCCCTCCGCCGCTAGGGCGATTCGCCGTGCTTCGGCGGTTGCTCCCCGCGTGGCATCCACCACAGATTCCAAACTTTCCAAACCACGTGCACCCATAGTTTCTGCGCCGGTCACCGAGACTCGCCCGCGACGTAGGTGGACATGTACGTCTCCCAGCCGGTTGCGCAGTTGCGAAACGAGGTCCACCACTTCGAGCGCCGCGGCCCCCGTGTCATCGGCAAGTTGCCGTATTTCGTTGGCAACTACACCGAATCCGTTTTTGCCATTGGTCTCATGGGCCAGGTCGATTCCTGCGTTCAGCGCAAGTAATTGCGTAAGATTGGCTTGATCCCGAATCGTTCCAACCCGAGTCACAATGGAACGCGCGAGATCTCCGACCTCATCGACTTTCTCGGAGCTTTCGGCCACAAAATCCTTTACGCCGACAAGTTTTTCGATTGCGCCGGTCAACGTGGCACGTGACTGATCGGCCTCGTAACTCGCTTCGGCGCTCGCGGTGGCCGCCCTGGCACCACCGGTGGCCACCGTACGACCTTCTGCGTTTAAACGTTCCGCGTCCTCGAGACTACTGTGGATTTCCCCATCCTGCTTGGCCAGATTGACGTGTATCGTCGCGCTACTG
>JAZDDD010000422.1:0-6170 GCA_036679545.1 Gemmatimonadota bacterium
CACTGTCGCAACGAGTGCAAGGAGCGAGGCCGGGTGAATGGGATACACCCGAGCAATGGCCGAAAACACCGACAGTATCAAGTCCCTTTTGACATTAAGTCATTATTGACTTAAGTCGAAAATGACTTATATTAACGACCATGAAGACTCTTCACTCTTTTGTTGCCGATCTTACGGCACCACCGCTATCGAAGAAGGCATTGAACAAGGCAGTGTATCTGTTGAGGCTGGCACAGCAAGGCGAGCATCCGGGCAAACGCATGAAGGGCATTGGCAACGGCGTGCATCAGCTCAGGGTCAGCGACAAAAACCAGAGCTGGAGAGTCATCTATTTCACGGACGCGGACAGGGTTGTGACCCTCTACGTGTACAGCAAGAAAACACAGAAGACGCCCAAACGGGTGGTGGACATTTGTAAACGGAGAGTGAAATCACTAACGAGTGACTGATACCAACGCGAAACAGACAAAAAAGAAAATGAAATCGAGCATTACAAACACACGAGACGAACTGAAAACCGGAACTGCGGTAGAGCTATTTGGACTCACGCCCGTCGAGGATACATTTATCGACATCAAGGCGTCACTCGCGACCTGTCTCCGACGGGAGCGACTTAAGGGGAAAATCTCTCAAGCTGAACTGGCGAGGCGCATCGGCTCCAGTCAATCGCGGATCACGAAAGCCGAGAACATGGACCCGTCGATCGGAGTCCAGTTTCTTATGAAGGCGCTACTGGGAAGCGGTGTCACGCGTCAACGCATTGGAGCGATCATCGCAACGAACGACCCTAATGCGGACGTGACGGACAAGCCAAAACAATCCCGCGCGACGTCCGATAAACGAATCGTCTTCCTTGTGGATGTCGAGCCCGAAAAATCAGCAAAGTTCAAAAGAGTCGCGGACACGGTCGATGTAACGTTTGTAAAAGCAGGAAAGAGCGCAGACTCAGGGCGTATCGCGGCAAGATCAAAGCCTCGAGATGCGAAAGCGGCAAAATCAAAGCCTCGAGATGCGAAAGCGACCGACGCAACGGTAAGGAAAGCCAAGAACGCGGCTTCAGGGCGTGATCTCACGAAATCAGAGTCTCAACAAAAGACCGGGCGGCCCACGAAGTAACCCCGCACGGTTTAGAGGTGACCTCCCGTGAGTGGGTTTGATCCTCCCCCAATAAGGTGGACACCGAGTTAAGCCGAAAACAGATTGTTTTCAACACGAGGTGTTCATGAGGGACAAGCAAACGCGACGGCGTTTTAGCCGGGCGTTCAAACTGGAGGCGGTAGGCCAACTCGAGGCGGCCAGCGGCTGACGGAGGTGGCGCGACAATTGGATGTGAATGTTACTGTACTCCCGATCCTCGACTCGAGCTACGCGGAAAAGAGTGACGGAATTTAGGACATCCGTGAGTTTAGAGCGGAGCGAAAGTTTTCTGTCATGTAACGCTCGTGGAACGTAACTGGCGGAGATCGCCGATCCCGCGCTGGATCGTGAGCGCCTGCTCAGATTAGCGGATCGCCTTTCCTACGGGTTAAGATCCAACATAAGATGCCTGTTCGTAGGAAAGTGGTTCGGTTCGGGTGATCCTCACGCTAAAAGCTGGGCCGCAACACATCAACGCAAACGGTCCGTCGTGGCCCAAACTGTCACAGAAACGACGGCCACGTAGGGAATCAAACGGTCACGTGGGAACGAAAACCCGCGCCACGGCTACAAACGGCTTCCTTACGTAGCGGTTCGGCTGGCTTTTAAGTCCCTTGTGTCTACCAATTCCACCACCCGGGCGTGATTAGGGGGAATCTAACCCGTCGCAACCCGGCGTCACCTGAGTCACAATTGCTCGGGGCTTTGGTGACACACACCAACAGGAACACACCAATCTACATACCCGTGCCTTTCGGTCCCCCGCTCCAATATGTACATTCAACATCCTTAGGGTCGCCGTACCACAGTAGTCTCTCCGGTCATTCCGACGACTGCGCGGCGGAACAAGTGGTAGATCATGTTTGTGCGGAACACGACTGGCCAACGTCCTTACTTATTTGTCGTGACTACGCCATCCAGCGAGCGCACCCGAGTATGCATCTAACCGCGGTGCGCATCAACTTGAGCCGGCGGACGGACCCGTCGGCACGCAACTGAAAATGAACGATCGGCACCGGTTTCTCTCCGGTGGCCCCTTCTCGCGACAAAACTTCAGCACTAGGACCAACTCGAAGCACGTGCCTCCCCAGGCGTAGACGCGTATTCGTTAAGGAGATTCAACAATGCCAGACGAAGAACTCAAGCTACCATTGGAGATACCCTGGAAACTCGCATCCACCACACAGCAGCTCGTGCCGGGTGGTCCAGATGAGACAACGGTCTCACTCTTTTTCCACGAACCAGACGGTGACGCTGTAATCGGCGTGCCACCCGGTGAAAAACTCGTCTATCTCAAGATTACCACATCGATCTCCCCGTGTTCGTTTGGCCCAGTTGACTCACAACTCGCATCGGCGTTCCTAGCCGACAGCCTCCCTGTCCTTCATGTGCTGCTCGATCTGAAGGTTACTCCTCTGTCTGGAGAAACCGGCGGCATCCGGCCCTACTTCCACGCCGCCGCTCCCCTCCATCGCCGAGTCGTCGAGACAGGAGTCGTTGGTCACCAGGTCATTGAGGGAGAGTCAGACGGTCAGTTTTTCGGGAAGAGTGGGAGTCAGTTATACGAGAGCCTCAAGTCCACGTCCGGCACTCGGACGGCGGGCGGAGGTTTTTCTTTCGGTATACCGGGCACGGGGCTCAGCATTGGAGGTTCAGGGCAGGTTTCAAGCACGAATGTGGCGAGCGAGCGGAGCGTTGACCAAGTGGTAGACACCACGACCCGCGAGGCCTCCCAAGAGCGACGAGAACTCTTGAGTCACATTACCAACGTTGAGAACGTCCTTACACTCCTCAGCGGGAAGTTTGTCGGGACGCCATATTTGCGTTTTTCGCTCTTCCCCCGACCACTACAATTACTCTCTGTCGACCCCACCGATCCGAACTTGTGGTTTGGACAGTTGCTGCGCCAACGATCGAGCGGCATCGAAGGGATTCAGGAATACACCGCAGTGGTAGTGGTGCCGGAAGACGAAGGATTCTGCGTCGAAGCCAAGTTGCGTCGGGTCTGTTTACTCGATGATCCACCGGGCCCACCCAATCTCGACGAACGCCTCATTCCGAATCTCGATCAGTTCGCGAGAATGCTCCGTTACCTGTACGACCGCTTTCCTAAGGGTACGCCGCTCGATGAACTCGACATTGATGTCATCGGAGACATCAAACGACAGAGCGATTTCCGTCGACCCGTCGTGCGGCTTTGGGTCATTCGGCTCGGTCCGCAAGTCGTCGAAATAATGGTCGCCTCGACGTCGAAAACGGCGGGACTCGCTGAGGCCACAAGCGTCAACTACAAGCATATGCTCGAAGTATGGCTCGAAATACTGCGAGCCGCATACGAAGAAGAACTCGCCCGTTCTCCCCTCGAACGCGGCACAGTCCTTGGGGAGAACCGATCTCTCGACACGTGTTTTACCATCGGTGATGACGATACATTCACGGTAGCAACAAGCTCCGCCTCAACAACGCCCTTGGTTCCGGTAGATTTCGATTCGATTCTCCCGGAAATAGTGACGGACGGCCAATTGTCTTCGGTGCGGTCGAGAGCCGTGCAGACGATCACTCGGTGGAATGCGCTCGAACAAAAGCTCAACGTTTTCTTGTCGAACCTCGAGGGGTTACCCGACGACGTTGCCCGAGTAGACGATCCGCGAATTGCCAACGTGCTGATTCGTCGCTGGGGTAAATTGGAGTCAGGTGACGCACGCAACATCGACATGAACGCCGCGGCCGAGATCCTGGGGCTGAGCACCGCTCACACCACGCTGTTGAGGAAGGCCGGTGTGACCAACCTCAGGGGAATCGCTTTAGCACTGAGTGCCGCGGCCGACATCGATTTACAGAATCTAGAGATTGACCGATTTCGCGAAGAAGTCGGAGATGGCAAAGACGACAAATGCGTGACCCTAGACAGAGAAGTCGTTTTGCCAGATCCAATAGAGTTCTCGATATCCGGCCAAGATGCTGACGCCATTCGAGATGCGATCGCCAAGGGCCTTGGGAAGGAGCGACCACCCGTTAAAAAACCCAAGCGGCGCCCGAGACCGAAGCGTCGTAGCTAGACGTGGCGAGTCGTAGCGGGCGGCGTCGGCTCAAACTTGGGCCAATCATCGGACATACCGATCACGCGTCAACGCGCATTTGGATTCAAGTCGCAGACGACCCCCACCTGTACACGGTGCGAGTGTCCGGTGTCGGCTTGTTTCGATTCGTGAGCACGGAGTTTGGTGCTCTCGAGTTCGGCACGGCAATCGCAAAAGTCACGGGCTTGCGACCGGACCGCATCTATCAATACCAGATCTTTCGTCGCAGGCGATTTGTGCCAGCCACCAGGGCGCGGTTCCGAACTATGCCCGACCCGTCTTCCATGACGGATGTCTTATTTACCGCCATCTCCTGCAACTCGCTCGAGCAAGATGGCGTGTGGGAGCGGTTTGCGAAGTTCGTGGAAGATGCACAGCCCACGTTCTTACTCATGATGGGAGACCAGGTTTACATCGACGAGGACGATCCAGACGTTTTCAAAGAACATTTCGACTCGAGTCGATCGGTTCGTCGACAGGCTCTGGCGGCCAAATATCAATTAAACTGGTCGCGCGACCCGGTCCGTCGAGTGTTGTCGACCACTCCCACGTACATGATGTGGGACGATCACGATATTCGAGATGGTTGGGGCTCCTTTGCGCAAGACAGTCCGACTCTTGTAGGGCGTTTTCCCCGTGGCCAGGAAATCCACACGCGTTTCAACGAGTATTTCGAAGACGCGCGCGACGTGTACTGGCACTTTCAAGGTTGTCACAATCCGATCCGAAATCCCGCTCTGGATCCCTTAGTACCAAACCCGCTACCAAACTATATCGACCGACCTCCTGCACCCGGACAACGTCGGGCGATGCCATTTGTGTTTCGCTGCGGACGGATCCTCGTCTTGGTCATCGACAGCCGCGGTGAGCGCGACATATTCCGAGAGCGATACCCCGTACTCGGCTCTGAGCAATGGCAGTTCGTCGATCAGGTTTTTGCGAATATCTCCGACGAGGTCGAAGCGATCGCGTTGGTGACCCCCACGCCTATCGCTTCGATGGATCCGGAGGGGCAAGTCCAGAAGCTCCTGGGTCAACGCGAAGATGACGTCGAACTCTTTAAGCGCGGCGACTTCGAAGGGTTACTCAATTTCGGTCGAAGCGAGGAAACCGATAGCGACCTCGCCAAGATCAGGGCGAGAATAACGGGCAGCATCGACGAGGCGCGGGATCAGTGGTCGCACCACCGAAGCAGGCCAGAGCAACAAGATCTCATACGCAAAGCCGGCTTCGCAAGATTGCAAAACCGCACTTCGGGAACACCGCGTAACGTGATATTCCTCTCAGGTGACATCCACGTCGGCGGGATCTACGACGTAACGGTATCGAAACCAAAGTACCGCGCTCCATCGTTGATTTCGTCCGGGATAAGCAAGGAATCGGGTTTTCTTCCCGTACTCGGCGTGTTCCTAGACGAGGACTTCGATGTCGCGCCGGGAATTCACTCTTCCTTGAGACACGTGGTGAACACATTCAACTTCGGCGTAGTCCACGTGATTCCCACGGGGACCGGCGCAAAGATTCTGGGGGCGGTGGCTCATGAAGGCAACTCATTTGCCGTTGGCGTCGATTTGACCGATCTCCTGGATTAGCCCGGATCGTGCGCTGTGGGCGACACAGAAAGTGGGTGACCGTCGATAAGCTCGCTATAGGAATCCTCATCTTCGACGGCGTGGAATCGGCGCCACTCGACGTTTTAGAAAGCGATTAGATCGATGGGTCCCCAAAACTGTCACAAGAACTGTCACAGAAATGACGGCTGGTGGCGGCCTTCGTGGAGCACTACAATCAGGTGCGGTTGCACAGCACGATCGGTTACGTCACGCCGGCCGACAAGCTCGCTGGACGGGAACATACCATCTGGGTCGAACGCGATCGAAAGCTCGAAGCGGCCGCGAGGCACGACAGCAGTGCCGGAGGGCCGCATGAGCCTGCGACGCGCTCCTTTAGCTC
>JAZDDD010000423.1:0-2092 GCA_036679545.1 Gemmatimonadota bacterium
CCGTGACGCTTTGCGATTTGAACCATTTCCGGAAGCTTGGCGACATCGCCTTCCATGGAAAACACGCCATCGACCACGATCATCTTGCCGCGACCTGCATGTTTTTCGAGCAGTCGTTCCAACTGGTCGAATTGGTTGTGTCCAAACCGCTCAGTTTGGCCGAATGCCATCTTGGCGCCGTCCACAATTGACGCGTGGTCCAGCTTGTCGATAAAAACGACATCACCGCGACCGACCAAACCTGAAACAAGAGCTAGATTGGCTTGGTAACCGGTGGAGAGCACCAACGCACTTTCCTTGCCGAAGAACTCTGCAAGGCGCCCTTCCAGCTGTTCGTGAAGATCCAACGTGCCGTTTAAGAACCGACTGCCGGTGCATCCCGACCCGTAGCGCTCCAGGGCCGAACGTGCAGCTGCCAAGACGTGTGGGTGGTGTGTGAGTCCCAGGTAGTTGTTGGAGCCCATCATGATGCGCTTTTTGCCATCGATAACGACGATGGTGTCCTCGGACTTCGAGATCGGTTTAAAGTACGGATAGAGCCCAGCGCGCTGGATCTCGCGCGCTTTGGTGAACGAATCGCACTTCTCGAACAACCCGACCTTTTGCAGAATTTCTATGTCCACTGGGCCTCAATCTGTTGAGTGCCGAATATTCCCCGAAATACAGTACTCCAAAGTCTAGATATTACCGATGCGAACGGACCGAAACAAGGGGACTGGACATCGGCGGACGCCCCATTTCGTGTCTGGAATTGGTCGCAGGCGTCTCCATTACATAAGTGTTGGCCGCAGTCCGGGTGTCTGCGTTAACCCAGTCTCAAACGCCCGCACGGCGGTGTAAAAAGTGCCTCGCTCGTTGCGCGTAGAATCGGGCGGTTTTTTGATCGGTGTTTTCCAAACAAACACGCTGACGGTGGCTGACTCAACCGTTTATCATGTGCCGAGGCGGACCAACCGGTCGGCGACCCCGGGTCGCGTACGCGACCATGGCGATGGTACATTAACGGTTCACATGCAAGTATTCCTTGTCCGGACTCGGCAAAATGTTTTTTCGAAGATCTTTTCTTACACCGCTGGTCTTACTGATGACGATGGGTTGTAGCGGTCAGCGCAACGATGCGGATACACCGTCACCCGAAGTTGTTGAGGGGGAGTTGCGACTGGCTGGAAGCGATCCGATGACGATGGTGATGTTG
The DNA here is from genome assembly GCA_036679545.1 of Gemmatimonadota bacterium. Taxonomy (GTDB): domain Bacteria; phylum Gemmatimonadota; class Gemmatimonadetes; order Gemmatimonadales; family GWC2-71-9; genus JAZDDC01. The sequence continues at coordinate 1,196 of JAZDDD010000423.1, forward strand.
CGGCCGATGGCCGGGGGTGAGGAGGTTCGTCTCGAAGGTTCGCTTGTGGAAGAACTGCGTCGGTTGGGTGGTATTGTGGTGTCCGTGACGGGGAAACGAGACGAGTCCGCAATGCGTGGGTTTGATGTTACCAGCTATGAAATCACGTCGGTGCAGGGCACCCGCCCGTCCGTTGGAACGGTCGTGTCTCGAGATGGAGATTTGTGGCTGGAAAGTGAATCAAGCGTACGGTTAGTAGATGTCCCGGCCGGACTCCGTGCGCAGGTTGGTGCGAAGGTCTGGGTGATAGGGACAACGGTCGATGGCTCGTTGCGACCGGAGTCTTATGGGGTGATCCGCGAGCCGTAGTAAGAACGCCGAGTTGTTGGAGAAGTTGGACTCAGGACATCAAGTCAAAAAATCAGCACCAGAACCACAACAACGAGCAGCACCACGAGGACCACGAGCCCCAAAACAGCACCGACGATGCTGATGAGGGCCTTCAGGCCGAGCTTGTGGATGAATGACCAAAGGCCGATCCTGACGATCCGTTTGATCCACTCGAATATCAGTGCCATGTGCTCCTATACGCTTTTGTGCAGTCACGAGTTTCAGTCGTTGTGGCCTGGGAGTTTCGAGCGATTGGCCACGAAAACCACTAAATCCACGAACCGACTCGGCCGTGGTGGCGTCAAAAAGCGATACGTTTGACGGATGCCGCGGGATGCCTAAAGTTGATCAATAACCCCAGCCGCATACCACTTGCTTTCAAATAGTTGATTAATTGTGCCTCGGCGTGTTTGGGCGTTTGTCTGCACGCTTTCAATTCGAGAATTATTTTGCCGCCGACCACTATGTCTGCCACGAAGCGGCCGACCGGTTTTCCTTTATAACCAACTCGCAAGCTGACCTCCGGTT
>JAZDDD010000424.1:0-7026 GCA_036679545.1 Gemmatimonadota bacterium
CCGTGTCTCCGGGTTCATACTACCCGGCAACGATCAGCCACTTTGGTCCGTTCACGGCCCACTAAATCCGCAAGCGTTCGATTTCGAAATGGCCGGCATATTACTCGTAGCGTTTTCAATGGATCCCTACGATGAGATAGAGTTTCTTTCGTACGAATTGACCTCGACCCGAGTCGCTGATTCGGGACCACCTACGGGCATGGCGGTGAACATACAGACCATCACCGCAACCGCGCTTCCGTTTGAGTCCGTGTTGGCCGGCAAGCTCGGCGAAATCGACGCGATGCCCGTCGTGGTATCTCGAAGCGGTGGAGCTCTTAAATTCTGGTTAGCCGATACACCGCCCTACATAATCAAACTCACTTCTGAATCGCCCGGCGGGACGACAATCTGGACGATGCCGTAGCGCTTGGCGCTCCGGCAGCAGGACGTTTCAGCCACTCGCACCCGCCCACAGTCACCGCGGGTCAAACTTGTCACGAACGCATCGCGCTACCAAACGCGCGCTCGTGGCCACCGAGCGTATAACCACTTGTCCACGCCAAACCGACGCGCCGACTGGAAGAAAACGGGAATGCCAATCAAAATGATCATGATGCCGTGCGAAAAAAGGGAGGGAAAGCCGTTGAGCAAACCGTAGTTCAAGAACTGGAACGATATGACGCCGGCGCCCAGCCGACTTGCCGCGCCAACGGTCAGTGATAATCCACTAAGGAATTCTCCCCAGCCCACCAGTCCGGCAAACAGGCCAAAATGCGGCACCACGACGGACCTCAGGAATGCCTCGTAGAACCCGAACGGTCTTCCCGCGTCCAACGCCGGATTAATCGCGTCAGCTAAGTAACCGGCAGCATCTGGTCGCGTGAGCCAGACGCTCCAGCCACTCACGATCAACAGGACTCCCATCAGTATACGAACCACCGTTGGGAGGAACGACGCGACTGTTTTCAACATACGATGGATCATTCGGGCACCCATGACGTATAGGTCATTTCATTATACATAGCACTATTATGTATAATACACATGCCGCAGCCCACAACAAGTCAATGCACTCCTTACTTGCCAAATGAGGAATTGCAACCGACGTTATTCGTCTCGTTTAACCGGACGCGACCCCGTGACCGCCACGACCAAAGTACACGTCTCGCTAGCAGTACTCCTTACTGTGACCTGTGGACCGAACGCTACTGTTGATCCCGAACTGGAAAGAACAACCCTGCGGGACGCGGCGACGGCATACCATGCTGCTGCCAGCGCGAAAGACGCCCAATCCGTCGTGAATATGTACGACGACGAGGCGATGATGATCCCGCCAAACGCCGCACGAGTGCATGGAATCGAGGGCGTGCGCAGTTATCGTTTCGGTTTTATCGAAACACCCGGTGTGGAACTCGAATTTGAAACGATTGAAGTCCACGTCTCAACTGACGGTGACATGGGGTGGACCCTGGCGATTGGCGACATCACTATCAACCGTCCGGACGGTGAGCCTGGTCGTGAAGTGGTTCGGGATTTCCATGTGTGGAAGAAGCAGGAAGATGGTTCTTGGAAGGTTGTGGTGGACATGTGGAACTCTGACCCGCCCCAAGAGAGCCCATGACCGGATCGGCGATACCAGCTGTAAAACTACAGTTAGTTGGAGTTACTTCCGATCCATGCCGGCACTTCCGGCTCGCCTCGGAAAATGGTCCGGTCCATGTCGGCCGTTATTGCCCAACGATGTAACCACGAGAATCCAAAACGCGTGATGACAGTATCCGGAGACTGGTACGCGTCGTCTCGCAATGCCTCATCCAAATCGATAAACGAATAACCGCGTTCGGCAATCATAGTGAGTAAGCTGTCAAGCCAATCCGCGTTCAACCGATTAGCGTGAATCAACAGGACCTGCCGAGGCTCATACTGCAGAATCAATCGCGACTGTGTCTCGTAGTAATCGAAAATCCCCGTCATGTAATCGATATAGGTCTCACCAATCCGCGTGGCTCTGGCAGAATCACCGTCGGCAAGGGCATTGGCATACGCGAGCGCAAACTCGTAGTCGTAGTTGTCGATCGTCACCGGTGCCACCGTGTATCCGCGTTCCGCGAGAAAACTTTCCAATTCCCGTTTCTGTTCGAGAGACCGGCCTGTGTTTAGAAACGGATGCCGAAAATAGCGGAGCGTCTTGCCGGTAGACTCCACAACCCTGCGGGTGATATACTCGCCATCGACAACATCCTGGAGGTACTCAGCGGTTGGCGTGTCGTATAAACGGCGATGCGAAAACGTATGGTTACCAAGCAAGTGATCGTTGTCCAACCACCGGCGCAGCAACGCAACTTTATCATCCTGCAGGACGCCATCTACATACAGCTTGGACTCATTGACGAAACCGATTCCCGGGACATCGTGGCGCCTCAACGCGTCAAGGATGCCGTCCGTCATTTTGTCAAACGCGTCGGTTTCGGGCCCGACCGAGACGCCTGGAAGATCGTCGATGGTTATGGCGACCGCCCGGCCGGTCTGGAAATACGGATTGGTGGTGCTTGGGTAAAGCTGCCCAGCGACCACAAAGAAAACGCCGAACGCCAACGCGTTGTTGAAGGATTTGCGCATAGGGCCACTCGAGATTGCTTGTGTGACAATCGTACCGGGTCCGCGACTGATGGACCCCCGAAGACGTATGACGTAAACAATCTTGGCATTGTCATACTCGCCGGCTCCGCAACTCATGGCGATGTTGCACAAAGGCAACTCGCGGGGCCAAGCCGGTTGCGTTTTTGCAACCTCAAAAGATAGCGACAGTGTCCGGTCGCCGCCTGCTGTCACGTTAACGCATGTGGTATCGAATGTTACGCGTGTCGATACTCAACGGCACGACCCTTGTAATCAACGCATCCAAACAATACCCACAAACTGCGTGAGGTTGCATGTCAATCGTCCCCACAAACTGCGTGAGGTTGCATGTCAATCGTCCGGTCGTGCCATTCTTACACACTTGCGTTCGTGTTCGCACTGGCATTTACGGTTCCCGTTTCTGGCCAGAAGGTCGTAGATCCAAAAACACCAACGGACACGCTGGCAACAGTACAGCGACGCCCATCAAGGCCACGTGTCCATAATCTTTACGTCCACGTGGGAGCCGGTTTGGGTATGGGCTACGGCACCTCCGAGATCACTGAAGTGTTGAACGACGAGTTTGGAATCGGGATTAGTGGATACGCGTCCATATTGGCGCGCGCGGGCATTCGCAACATCGTTCAGGGCGAGTACCGGCGGACGGACGCGTCGCACAACTTCAATAGGGTGCGCCTGGTGGGCGGGCAATTTCAGTCGATTCCCAGTGTCAAAATGGACTTCGATACAGCCGACCTGGTCGGGAAAATCAATCCGCTGGCCGCCTTCAGCAGCACCCAAGCACTTTTCTTCGTGGCCGGTCGCGGTACTGTTGATTGGAACGATCAGGTGGACGATGGATTCGGCGGCGATAGCAACATCTTGGGTCTTGAATACGCAACGTTGGCTCCCGGCGCAGCCGTCCACGTGGGGCTTTGGCGTTACGACGTGACCTACGATCGCGCCACACTACTCGGTATGACACTCGCCAGCGATCTTACGGCAACCTATTGGGTGTTATTTTTCAACGTTAGCTTCGGACTCGGGTTGTAGCTTCAAGAATTGACAATTCAGTGGGATCCGGGATACGCTAGCCATTGATGATTCTTACCCGCCTCACCATGCCAACACTCACGGGCAGCCGCTCACCCACCATGCGCCCGTGGGCACTCGTTGTATTGGTCATGCTCGGTACCGCGTGCAACCGAGATATCTGGCCAAGGACTCTTGAGTTAGTGGACGCCCTTCCGCGATCACCCACGATGTTCGATTTGGATGGAGATGGCATCGATGAACTGATTTTCCGGTATCAGGTTACGGGCGAACAGGGCGCCTTAGTGCTGCGCACGCTAAACGGCAACACGATTGACCAACTGAACTACGCCGGCCGGATTTTGCCCCCAACCTTTCTGAACATTTTGGGGGATGAAGCACCAGAGATCCTCACCCCGGTCCTTCGCAGCGACTCTCTCTTTGTCGCCGTAGCGTCGGCGGAAGGAAAAAAGCTCTTCAGCTTCTTCCTCGCCAGCGGTACCGTGCGTGTAGAGCCGGAGGGTCCCCTGCCGTGGGATCCAAGTGTGGTTGCCTTCGAAGCCGTCGACATCAATGGAGACGATACCAACGAGTTAGTCACCGTCATGATGACGGGATTCGCGCGTGCCCCGCGCGGTGTATACGCGCATTCCATCCCCGACGGCCTATTACTCGGAAAGATCGATCTTGGAGGATTCGTCACACAATCCGTCAGTTACGTACCGGCCGGGGCCGCGCGCCCAGTGCTGTTGCTCAGCACATTGGCAACCAATAACGGTGGATCCGCTGGCAATGTAGATGACCATCACACGTACATCATGTTAGTTGGACTGAATGGTTCGCCGACATTAGATCGTGTGCGTGAGATGGATACCGATCGCGGTACGACGATTTCCTTCGGCGATCACGATCGAGACGGTACCGACGAGATCCTCGTCTTCGTTGGATCACCTGGCGGCGACAACCGTGACGACGTTCGCATTGAGGTGTTGGACGCAGCGACCTGGCGAGTGCTTCGATCCCGAGCCGTGGGGGAAGTCATCTTCTCACCAGTGGTCATCGACCTCGATCGCGATCTTCGCATGGAACTACTGGTTGCAAAACGAGATGAGATTTGGATGTTCAACATGGATCTCGACATCGTCAGGCGCCGCACGATGCCAAGCCTCATCTCGGCAATCGAGCGTTGGCCCGACATTGACGGTGACGGCATTGACGAGATCGCGGCCTATCAACGGGGGGGCGGATTCTTTCTGTTGGATCCGAATCTGCGTGTCAAAGCCCACCGGTCTGCCGGTAAGGTCAGCGGTGTCATGCGGCGCGGTAATGGCGTGCCCCCTGCCCTCGTGGTCATTGAGGGCGAAACGACATACACCGAACAACTTGTTCGTACACCGTGGTTCTTTTTTTGGCGGTTCGGTCCCGCCGTTTTGTGGGTCATTGGGCTCGGATTCGTGACGCTCATGGGTTGGCTGGCTCACGCATTCAGACAACGTCAACAGACACTGCGAGCGCTCGAAGCGGTCAACACCGGAGATACCATCGGGCGCGTTCTGATGGACGCAGAAGGCGGTATCCGTTGGGCCAATGAAAAATTTCGGACGTGGTGGTCTGCCGCACGGAACGGCTCATTGCCGACTCGTTTTTCGGGTTTTGCACCATGGTCGCCCGCTCTCTTCGACTTTTACAAAACAGCCACCAACAAGACACCACCCGCGTCTCATCGCTTCGGACAACGTTGTCGGCTCGGCGACATCGATGGTCGCGTCGCGCTCGATCCGATCTTTCTTGAAGACACCCCGGCACCATGGTGGTTGTTCTCCTTTGCAGACGGCAATCGACCAGAAAGACAAAGTGACATCGATACGTGGAGCATGATGGCGCAACGCGTGGCGCACAGCGTGCGCAATCCCCTCACGAGTATTCTGCTCACACTGCATCGGTTGCAAACCGAATACCGCGAACGTGCCCCGGCCGTTGCCAATCGTCTCGACCCGTACTCCAACCGCATCGAGGACCGCATCGAACAATTGCGACAACTGACGAGCAATTTCCTGAAGTTCGTCGATCTCGAAGAACCCGACCTCACGGAAGTCGATGTAAACGAGTTCGTCACAAAGTTCTGCGATGGCTTTCGACGGACCGCACCGCCCGACATACGCATCGGTGTCAAACTGGGATCGGATATGCCCAAGTTACGTGCCGACATCGGTCAACTCGAGTCGGTACTCGATAATTTGGTGGCCAACGCGGTCAACGCCATGCCAGATGGTGGTGTCATCACCCTCGTCACAAGCTTGGACAACACACCACTCATAGCGGACGAAAACGGTGGACAAGTCAAAATCGAAGTTATGGACACGGGTATTGGAATCGCACGGCTCGACATCGCTAAGCTCTTTGATAGGGGATTCACCAACAGTGCCGGCGGCTCGGGTTTGGGCCTCGCCATCGTCAAAAAGGTGATCGACGATCATCACGGCCGTGTACAGGTTGAAAGCGAATTGGGAACGGGTTCCGTATTCAGTATCGTGTTACCCCTACAACACGACATCGACAACAGCACTCACCCACGCAACAACAAAACGTCTGACGTTCCCACCGGTTCGACCCAGTGAAGAAAACGCGCACACTCATTGTGGATGACGATCCGTACGTCAGAGAGGGTATTCGCGACGTCCTCGAGCATGAAGGTTATGAGACGCTGGAGGCTGGGGACGGGAAAACCGCGCTGGACTTGCTGGATGACGAACCAATCGATCTTCTCCTACTTGATCTCGAACTCCCTCGCGTGCCGGGTATGCGGGTCCTTGAGACACTCATGGAACGGAAGCTCGACATCCCCGTGATCATCATCAGCGGGAAGGGGTCGATTCCGACGGCCGTCGAATCGATGAAACTGGGCGCTAACTGGGCGCTGTGGATTTCATCGAGAAACCCGTCGATGCCCAACGCATTCTGGCAACCGTTTTGAACATCATGGACCGAATCAATCGCCAGCGTGCGCATCGACTGTCGTTGGACGAAGCGTTTGCACGTTACGCGATGGTTGGTACCAGCACAGCGATTCACACGGTGTATGAAGCCATCGATCGGGCGGCGGCGACAAAGGCCAAGGTGTTGATCATTGGCGAAAGCGGGACCGGAAAAGAGATTGTCGCTTCGGCGATTCACCGACTTGGGCCACCTCCCGATCGCGCCTTCATAGCCGTTAATTGCGCCGCGATACCCGAAACACTCATCGAAAGCGAGTTGTTCGGACATGCGGCCGGTGCGTTTACCGGAGCGCGAGTCGAACATAAAGGCAGTTTGGAACTCGCCCACAAGGGCACGCTTTTCTTGGACGAGGTCGGGGACATGTCGCTCATGATGCAAGCCAAGCTTTTGCGGGCG
>JAZDDD010000425.1:0-10856 GCA_036679545.1 Gemmatimonadota bacterium
CTTGGCGAGTCTGTCGTAGAGATCAGTGCCGGAGTCATGGCGTTCTCGATTCTACTTGGCATGCGGTTGCCGGTCGATTTATGGCCGAAGGCGGTCATCCGCCCGCGTTTTTCCATCACTGCCACTTTGCTCACGTCTTTGATTTTTGGGGCGGTCATTGTGTTGGCCGGCTCGACCGGCATCCCTCGACTTTTCTGGGAGAGTGAACGCACGGCCCTTGCGGTCGTAGTGTTGGGAGGAACGGCGTTCGCGGTTGGGTGGGGACGGACACGGCAGGCACCGTATGCGCGTTGGTATGCAATAGCCGCACTGTGCGCCGTGATGCCTGTTGCCCTTGGGATGCTAGGTCTTGCGGTACGCGGAGAAATACACGGATTTGACGTCATGGTCTTTGTGACATCGGTGGGCTTCTTCGCATTTTTTGCGGGCTCAGGTGCCCTCGTGACGCAAGAGTTGGCGTTTCGGCGGTTGCTGGTAGGTCAATCTGGTGACGCCGGATTACTTGTCGTTTTGGTTAGCGCACTTGTGTTCGGCGCGTGGCACGCGGTAATCCCACATGACGGTGCATTGTTGCAAACGGTTGGCCTTGCAACGCTAAACGGTGTGGTTTTGGGCTCGTTGTATATCCTATCGAGGTCGTTACTCGTGCCCGCCGTGTTTCACGGTCTTCAAAACGGGGTGGTGAAGGGTTCCCACGCGGCGGTCGCCGCGGATTCCGGCGAAATGCTGTCGGCGAATGCGCTTTGGGTTCCCATGATGTTGGTAACTGTCATCACGGCATGTTTCCTTGCAGTTAGCGTAAGCCGACGCACGGGTTTTCTCGGTTCCCTGTGGGCCTCGTCTGCGGCGGGTCTGGCGCCCACAGCGGATGACGCAACGGTTGGTCCAGAACAGGCGGTTGAGGTTGATGAAATTCGCGACCCGGGCGCTACCGATCATCTCACGTTGACTGATGATACTAACGATTGATGTCGGGAACTCCGAGATATCCGTGGGTCTGTTTGACGCGGATTGTCTGGTAACTAACTGGCGTTTCGTTTCCAAATCGCATCGAACCGCTGATGAATGGAAGCTCGCGGTGCATGCTCATTTGGCTCACGCGGGTGTTGATCCGAAGCAAGTGGCGACCGTCGTGTTTGGTTCGGTTGCCCCCACCGTTGCGGGCCCGCTCATGGATGGCGTCAGAGCAAGTCTCGGTGTCGAACCGCTGGAGATAGGCCCTGGAGTGGATTTGCCCGTTCGTCTGGACGTGGAAGAGCCCATGACCGTAGGCGCCGATCGGATCGTGAACACCTTGGCCGCCGCTCGCCTCTATGAAACAGATACCATCGTTGTCGATTTTGGAACGGCCACGACGTTCGACTGCATCACCTCGGACGCCCGTTTCTTAGGTGGTGTGATTGCGCCCGGGGTCCGTACCGCGGCTGATGACCTCGCGTTTCGTGCGGCAAAAATCCCCGTCACGGCCCTGAAACCGCCCGATCGAGTGATCGGGAGACGTACCGAGCAATGTGTCCGGTCCGGTATCCTGTTCGGAGCGGTGGATGCTGTTGACGGCATCGTGCGGCGCATCAAGCGGGAATGGCCCACGGACCTGATCCCAATCGTCGTGGCCACGGGCGGTTTAGCTACTCTGATTGAGCCATTGTCTCAGGAAATCAGCAGGGTTGAGCCCTTTTTGACGCTTATTGGATTGCGTATCGCAGCGGACCATGTGCTCGGCGGGAGGAATGTTGAATAACGCTTCAGCCGCTGCTAACTTCTTGCCATAACCGATCATACGGAGTCTCTCAATGACCTCAGTGGCCGACACCGCACCCACCGCGAGTGTTGATTGGCGGCTTGTTGTTTTCAGTGGCGCCAAACTTGGCATTGCAACCTCAGTGGGTGTCGCAATCTTCGCCTTTTTGTCACGAGGCATGTCCGGCACCACGGAAGCCCTCGTTCAGTCCGCCCTCATACTTGTTGGCGGTGTGGTCTTCAGCTTTGGGCCGGCCGTTTTCTTACGGCCCGTCGATGTGGACTCAGTAGCATGGACGGCCATGATTGGGTTGATGGGAGCATTGGTTTTCACCGTCGTTGATGTCGTCCTATTCCGAAATATCAATCTTTACCACTGGACGTGGGATGCCATCGGCGGCGGCAGCAGCTACTGGTATATTCCCGTGTGGTGGATGGGTTCGGCGTTTCTTGCGTGGCTTGGCTCGTGGGCGGTGGCCAATGGCGGGCCGGATAGCGCAATCCCGCCGGTTGCCATCAGGACAGTCGTGATGGGTGTTGTGCTCGCGGCGGTATTGATCGGCGTTGGCATCACACCATTCCATTCAGCGTCGGTTGCGTTGGCCTTTGCGCTCAGTCTGGTCGTTGGCGTGCCGGTTTCGTCGATGATGCGAAAAGGGTGATACGTGTAACCCGCCGAGTCATTCGTTTTTTGGGTTGGCTGCTCACGCCGGTGATCGCGTGGGCAGCCGCTTTTTTAGGTGGACGTATCGGGGCGCAGCTTGCTGTCTTCGTGGAATCCCCGAAACGTGGTTTTGTGGTGATGGTGCTAGGAGCGGGGATCTTTGCCGCCGCAGGAACATGGCTTTGGGCATGGGCCATACGACGGTCGGCACGGTTGCAAGTGTGGAGTCGGCGCCGTGCGCGGCAACGCAGGGCCGAACGAGCTGCGGAAGCAAAGCAAAACGTCAGCAAATAGACGCAGTGATGCGAATGAAGGGCGGACCCTGCGAAGGATGGATTGTGATAAAACTTTTCTTCGATCGCTGTAAGATCCTCCTACCGATTTGCGGTGTGGGAGTTGTGCCGCTTTCGGCGCAGGAGGTGCCCACGGCTGCCGCGGTGAGAGTCACGGCTCAACCGTCGGTCGATGGTGTGTTGGATGACCCGGCGTGGGCAAACGGTGGCGTAATCACCGGGTTCGTGCAAAACGAACCGTTCGAGGGCCAAACCGCCACCGAGCGCACCGAGATCAGGGTCGTCTTTGACGACGAGGCCATGTACGTTGGCGCGTGGATGTTTGACAGTGACCCGACGGGCATTGTTTTCGGGGAGACCCGAAGAGACGCGAGTCTTGAAGAGACGGACGCGCTCTTGTTGATATTCGATACCTATTTGGACCGACAAAACGGTTTTGTTTTCGGTACGACGCCGGCGGGCATTGAATACGATGGTCAGGTGACGCGTGAAGGCGCGGGCGGAGGCGGTGGACCGAACCAACGGCAGCAAGCAGGTTCTGGTGGCGGATTCAATCTGAATTGGGATGGAAGCTGGGACGTTGCAACATCTCGCGACGAGCGTGGCTGGTATGCTGAGTTCCGAATCCCATTTGCCACTTTGCGATACAGAGGTGGTGGCGAGCAGGCGTGGGGGTTCAACGTCTCTCGCAATATCCGGCGTCGCAATGAGCAATCGTTCTGGGCGGCCGTTCCCCGACAGTTCAACCTCTATCGCGTGTCGCGTGCGGGGGTATTGGAGGGAATCGAGGCCCCGACGCGACGTAGTTTGGGTGTCAGCCCGTACGTTTTGGGTTCAGGGGTGCGGGATTACGAAGCGCAGATGCCAGTTGGTCGTGGGGTCGCCACGGACTACAATCAAGATTTTGGTGTGGATGTGAAACTTGGCGTCACGCCGAGTCTGTCCCTCGATCTGACATACAATACGGATTTTGCGCAGGTCGAAGTTGATGATCAACAGATCAATCTTACGCGGTTCCGTCTATTTTTCCCTGAGAAACGACCGTTCTTTCTCGAAAACGCTGGGACGTTTTCGATTGGGACACCACGGGACGTCGATTTATTTTTTAGTCGGCGGATTGGGATTGGACCCAACGGCCAGAGTGTTCCAATCCTCGGCGGTGGTCGGTTGAGTGGAAAAGTCGGTGGCGTGACCTTAGGACTGTTGAGTATCCAAACCGACAACATAGACTCGGTCGCACCACAAAATTTTTCCGTTGTGCGTGTGGTGCAAGAGTTCCCCAACAGATCAAGAATCGGTGGCGCTTTTATCAGTCGATTCAATACTGACTCTACCGAAGATCGCAATCTAACGTTTGCGATTGACGGACGTCTTGGTGTTGGAGACGCGCTTACGTTCGATGCGTATGCGGCTGGAACACACACGCCGGGACGGACCTCGGGTGAATACGCGTACAACTTTGGCAGTAGTTATACCACGCGAGATTGGTCGATGGGCGCATCGTTTCGCGAAGTCGGCCAAAATTTTAACCCAGAGGTCGGCTTTTTGCCGCGTTCGAACTATCGGTTTGTGAGTCTTCGCATCTTGAGGAATATTCGATTTCCTGATGTTCCGTGGTTTAGAGAAATGCGACCTCACATCTCATACCGGACATTTTTTGGGCTCGATGGTTTTACAGAAACGAGCCTCCTCCACATTGATAGTCATTTCGAGTTTTCGAACGGAGCCTTTTTTCAACTTCCGGCGATCAACCTGACAACCGAAGGACTACGCGAGTCGTTCGAGATATCGGATGGCATTGTGATTCCAGCGGGTCAATATCACAACTTTGAGTGGGTCTTTCGATACAATACCAATCGTAGCGCTCCGATATCGTTGGGCGGGCAGGTCACAATCGGCGGGTTTTACGAGGGTCATCGAAAAGGTACCTCGATGACATTAACCGGGCGTTCCGGTGATGCATTCATTGCGTCGCTCCGCGTGAGTTATGACGATGTCGATTTGACACAAGGTAACTTTGAGACAGCCTTGGCCAGGTTGCGGGTTGCGTACTCCTTCACACCGCGGATCTACGTTCAATCGCTCATCCAGTATAACGACCAAACGGATAACCTCTCGAGCAATGTGCGGTTTGGGTGGTTGAGTACGGCTGGAACGGGCCTATTCATCGTGTACAACGACATCGAGCGAGTGTCCACATCTCCCAGAGGGTTTGCACCTGTAAACAGAGCCCTTTTCGTCAAATTCACGCAGTTGTTCAGTCTCACCCTCTAACCGGGCAAACGGTGTGAAGGCATTCTATTGCGATCATTTCGTGTTGCCGCTTCCTGCCGGTCACCGGTTTCCCATGGAGAAGTACTCGCAGTTGCGAGCACGTCTGCTCGAGGAGAACGTCCTCGCGCCGTCTGACCTGTCCGTGCCAGATCCGGTTACGGATGTGCAGATCCGACGTGCCCACACGCCAGACTACGTGCGTGCGGTTACAGGTGGCCGCTTATCGGCCGGCGAGCAGAGACGTATTGGCTTCCCGTGGTCGCCGTACCTCGTGGAGCGTTCACGGCGCTCGGCGGGTGGGACGCTCGCCGCCGGTTATGCCGCTTTGCAGGACGGTGTTGCCGTGAATTTGGCCGGTGGCACACATCACGCTTTTCCCGAACGGGGCGAGGGCTTTTGCGTCTTTAACGACGTCGCGATTGCCGCACGTGTCATGCAAGCGGACGGTTTGGCTACCAGCATTCTGGTTGTGGACTGTGACGTGCACCAAGGAAACGGGACCGCTGCGATATTTCGGAATGATGACACGGTGTTTACGTTCTCGATCCACGGGACCAATAATTATCCGTTTTGTAAAGAATCAAGTGACCTAGATGTGCCGCTGGATGATGGGGTAGAAGATGCAGAATATCTCGATGCGCTCAACGTTCACCTCAAGACACTCCTGCTGGCAAATACTTTCGATCTGGCGTTTTATGTGTCCGGTGCCGACCCATTTATTGACGACACGCTCGGTCGCTTGGCGGTGTCCAAGGCCGGACTTGCCGAACGAGACCGCATCGTGTTCGAGGTGTTAGCGGATCATCACGTCCCCGTTGCGGTGGTGATGGCGGGCGGTTATGCAAAAAAGGTCGATGACACGGTGGACATACACATGGCAACGGTCAAGGCCGCGGCGTATTGTCCAGCCTGAATTGACCCTACCACTCACCGACTTCATGAGATTATTGTTGAAGAGAGAACCCGGAGGACGCGGGTTTACCACATGCAGATTTGAGGAATAGGTCATGACATTTGGAGCATTGAATCTCCAGCAATGGGTTGAGGATCATCGCGAACTACTCAAGCCACCGGTGGGCAACAAAATGGTGTGGCAGGATCGTGAATTTCTCGTGATGGTGGTTGGTGGTCCCAATCAGCGGAAGGATTTCCATATCGAGGATGGCGAAGAATTCTTTTATCAGATTGAGGGCGACATCACCGTCCGGGTGATCGAAGACGGAAAGCCGAGGGACGTTCCAATCCGTGAGGGCGAGATGTATCTCCTACCTGCCCGCATTCCACATTCGCCACAACGGCCCGCTGGAACGGTCGGACTCGTCATTGAACGTCAGCGAAGAGCTGGCGAGCGAGACCACCTCCGTTGGTACTGTGAAGGGTGCGAGGAAATTTTACATGACGTAGATTTTCAACTTGAAGATCTCGGGAAACAGCTAAAACCGATCATCGAAGAATTCTACGCCAAGGAGTCGCTTCGCACCTGCGATTCCTGTGGCACCGTCATGGACGTCCCCGCCAAATAGGGCGGCGGAGTGGAAAGCAAACAACTTAAGATTGACGTTCACACCCACATCTTGCCAAAAAGTTGGCCTGATTTGGAACGTCGATACGGTTACGGAGGTTTTCTCAAACTCGATCATCATCGCCAGGGGTGCGCGCGAATGATGGTCGATGGTCAATCCTTCCGCGAGATCCGTGAGAATTGTTGGGATCCCATGGTGCGCATGGCGGAGTGCGATGCGGCTGGCATAGATGTGCAGGTATTATCGACCGTGCCCGTCATGTTCAACTATTGGGCGAAACCGGCTGACGGATTGGACCTCTGCAAAATCCTCAATGATCATCTCGCCGGTGTCGTCAATGGACATCCAACGCGGTTTACCGGTCTCGGCACCGTACCGATGCAGGATACTGATTCCGCGGTCCAGGAACTGGAGCGATGTGTTAAAGAATTGGGCATGCCGGGAATCCAAATAGGGACGAACGTCAACGGCAAAAACTTGGACGACGACGATATTTTCCCCGTGTTTGAATGTGCCCAGGATCTTGGCGCGGCAGTATTTGTTCATCCGTGGGATATGATGTCGCGCGAGCGAATGAAAAAGTATTGGTTGTCTTGGCTGGTGGGGATGCCAGCAGAAACTGCGTTGGCAATCTGCGCGGTGATTTTCGGTGGGGTGTTGGATCGTCTGCCCAAGCTACGTCTGTGCTTTGCTCACGGGGGCGGCGCATTTCCTGGTACCATTGGACGCATCGAACATGGATTTAAGGTCCGTCCTGATCTCGTGGCGGTGCATGGAGCGGGGAACCCCCGGCAATATATGGATCGATTGTACTTTGACGCCCTCGTTCACGACGAATCTGCTTTGCATCATCTCCTCTCTCTGGCTGGCCCAGACCGGTTGGCGCTCGGGTCGGACTATCCGTTCCCACTCGGCGAAGCTAAACCCGGTTCGCTGATCGAAGCCTGTTCGGGTTTGACCGCGGCAGTCCGTGACCGACTCTTTGCTGGAACATCACTCGAATTTCTTGGTCTGGATCGACAGGCGTTCAGTAGGATCCCTTGAACACAAAGGCAACTCAGCTTCAGCAGTTAACACGCGCATATGCCAAGACACTCGATGCTGCAGACCCACTGGCGCCGTTGCGAAGTGAGTTTGCGTTCCCGCGCACATCCGCTGGCAATCCCAGTGTGTACTTGTGTGGGAACTCATTGGGACTCATGCCAAAAAAAGTTCCGGCCGCGATCAATCAAGAGTTGGACGACTGGGCACGATTCGGCGTCGATGGGCACTTTGAGGCAGCAACACCATGGTTCTCCTACCACGAAGTGTTCCGCGAGTCCGGTGCAAGGATAGTCGGCGCAAAACCGGGTGAGGTTGTGATGATGAACTCCCTGACTGTCAATCTGCACTTGATGATGGCCACATTTTATCGTCCCACGCCGTCGCGGTATAAGATTCTTATCGAAGATCACGCGTTTCCGTCCGATCAGTACGCGGTGGCGTCGCAGGTTCAATGGCACGGTTACGACCCCAAAGACGCCGTCGTGGTCGTGCGGGCGGCCGATGGCGAGACGCTAACCGTCGAAGACTTCGAGCGGATCTTCGCGGAACATCGCGATTCGATCGCGTTGGTCATGCTGAGTGGCGTGAATTTCGTGACGGGTCAATTGTTTGACATGAGGTCCGTGGCCAAGATGGCGCACCGTGCCGGATGTACGGTGGGTTTTGACCTGGCGCACGCCGCGGGCAACGTTCCTGTCCAGTTGCACGATTGGAATGCTGACTTTGCGGTTTGGTGCTCTTATAAGTACATGAATGCGGGTCCGGGATCGATCGCAGGATGTTTTGTCCACGAGAAACACGGTGAAGATCGAACGTTGCAGCGGTTAGCTGGTTGGTGGGGAAACAATCCCGATATGCGTTTTGGCATGTCAGAAGAGTTCGCGCCTCGTCCGGGGGCAGATGGATGGCAACTCAGCAATCCGTCCATCCTGGCGATGGCTCCGTTGCGCGCGTCATTGGAGCTGTTCGACCGCATTGGCATGGCACGGTTGCGCGAGAAATCTGTGCAGCTCACCGGCTATTTGGAGACGCTTCTTGATTCGCTTCATTCAGTCGGGGTTCGGACAATCACACCGCGATCGGCTCTGGCTCGTGGTTGCCAATTGTCCATTCGCGTTCCACGAACTGCTGCCGACGTCGTGAAAAAGTTATCCGATGAGGGTGTGGTGGTGGACTCCCGTCCACCGGATATCGTGCGAGTGGCACCGGTGCCGTTGTACAATTCCTTCGGCGACGCGTGGCACTTTGCAAACGCTTTGGCGGCGGTTTTGGGGACCTCGTTGGGCGCCGAAGGCGCGCCGTCATGAACCAACCGGAAGTCGACTTCACGGTTGTCGGCGCAGGTCTGTCCGGTGCGTTGATGTCGTGTTATTTGGCACGGGATGGCCACCGCGTGCATGTTCTCGAGAGACGGAGCGACCCACGCACGACCGGTGGGGGAGAAGGGCGTTCTATTAACCTCGCAATTTCTACTCGTGGCCTTGACGCGCTTGCACAGGTTGGCTTGGCGGAGGAGGTATTGGCAAACGCAGTCCCCATGCGGGGCCGTATGATGCACGCACAAGAGGGCAAACTCACTTTTCAGTCGTACGGAACGCAAAAAGGGGACGTCATCAACTCCGTATCCCGTGCGTGGCTCAATACAATGCTCATCGACGCCGCCGAGGCGGCGGGGGACGTGCGTGTTTCATTCGATTCGCAAATCGTGAAGCTCGATCTCGACAACCGGTTACTCCTCGTGGGGCGTGGGCACGGGAGCGA
Source organism: Gemmatimonadota bacterium (assembly GCA_036679545.1). Classification (GTDB taxonomy): domain Bacteria; phylum Gemmatimonadota; class Gemmatimonadetes; order Gemmatimonadales; family GWC2-71-9; genus JAZDDC01. Next base: position 9,300 of record JAZDDD010000425.1, read on the forward strand.
GGTAAAATACGAGCAGCTTGGAACTGTCGTCGGTTCCGATGGAGCGTTTTCCGTGGTGCGTTCGCGCCTGCAGCGCGCCGATCGCACAGACTACCATCAGGAATATCTCGAATACGGCTACAAAGAGTTAACAATTCCGCCAGGGAACGGGGGAGTGCACAAGCTGGAACCAGGCGCGCTCCATATTTGGCCGCGTGGACGGTCTATGATGATTGCCTTGCCCAATGCCGATGGTTCTTTTACCTGTACGTTGTTTTGGCCCCTCGACGGTCCGCTCAGCTTCGACGCATTAAAAAACGTGGCCGACGTTGAGGAGTTTTTTGGCCAGCACTACGCCGACGCGGTTCCGTTCATGCCGTTGCTCGCCCAAGAGTACCTCGACAATCCAACCAGTTCCCTTGTTACCATTCGTTGCGGGCCGTGGTCCTACAAGGACTGGGTGGTCTTGATTGGGGATGCATGCCATGCCGTTGTGCCATTTTACGGCCAGGGCGCGAATGCGGCGTTTGCCGACTGCCCCGTTCTGTCTGGCGCCCTGCAAAAATTTCCGAACGATCGCGCCAGGGCATTCAATTCGTACTATGACGCGCGTAAGCAGCATGTAGATGCGTTGGCGGATTTGGCAATATCCAATTTTCGTGAGATGCGCGACCATGTAGGATCGCCGATGTTTTTGATCCGTAAGCGGTTGGAGCGCGGGCTACACCGGCTTTTTCCCAAGTGGTTTGTTCCCCTGTATTCGTTGGTATCCTTCAGTCTCGTGCCTTACGGTGACGCGATCCGTCGTGCCAAGATGCAGACCGTGGTTGTGCGCGTCGCGTTGGCGGTGATCGGTGTGGCTGTAGTAACAGGAACGGTTTGGTTATGGAGCTAACCTACGCGTCGTACTTGCGGCTCGACGAATTGCTCAATCTGCAAGATCCGAAATCGGAACCTGCAGAACATGATGAGATGTTGTTCATCGTCATTCATCAGGTATATGAACTGTGGTTTAAACAGTTGCTCCACGAACTGGACAAGATAAAGCGGGACTTCGCTGACGGCGAAGTTTACCAGCTTTTGCACACGTTCAAACGATGTCGCACAATCATGAAGGTAATGGTGAGCCAATTGGATGTCCTCGAAACCATGACACCCATGTCGTTTGCCGCGTTTCGCGACCGGTTAGATCGGGCCTCCGGTTTCCAATCGATGCAATTCCGAGAATTCGAATTTGTGCTTGGCGCAAAACGGCCGGAGATATTACGTCATTATTCTTCGGATCTGTACGGATTTGATCGGGTCAAAGAACGACTTCAACAAAAAACCGTCATCGATCATTTTTATGACTTCGTGGAGAAATTTGGGACAACCATCCCCAAGACGGTGCGCGATCGCCCCATCGATGCGGCGGCCGAGCCAAACGAAGAAGTGCAAGACGGCCTCTTTGATCTATTCGTCTCCAATCCCCAGCTTGCAGGATTGTTTGAGTTGATGCTTGATTTTGACGAGGGGCAACAGGAGTGGCGGTATCGCCACATAAAGCTTGTGGAACGAACGATCGGCAACAAACGCGGC
>JAZDDD010000426.1:0-3122 GCA_036679545.1 Gemmatimonadota bacterium
CCGATGTTCCTGCTGAAATACGGTGACACGCCGTTACTGGGTGCAAAACTGAAGACGCCAGACCCCTCTAAGAAAAAATCGCGGCGTTCCGGGAAAAACAGAGGGAAACGGGTCAAATTTACCCGTCGTTGATCCACTTCGACTTCTGCGAAGTCGGTATTGAGCGTAACGGACGCCCGGATGCTTGGCGTCACGTTGTATGACAAGTCAATGCCGGCGTCTGTAGGGTAATCCGTTGGGTCGCCCAAAACGTTGCCCGGTATGTTCTGCCAACCGGCGACGGCGTACGGCTTTGCTTCCAGACCGAGACCCTGCGAAATGTTCGTTAGTCCCCGAACTTCACCGGCAAACACGGGTCGTGTGAGGCGCTGGTTGCGACGCGAACCACTCCAACGAATCTCCTCGCTCTTTCGGCGAATTGTGCGTTGGAAGTTGATTCCCCACGCGTCCGCTGACGGATTGAAATTCAACGTGGCGAACGGAATCTTGATCTCCGCCGACCAGCCGTGTGAACCGCGCGTAACCCGCGCTTCCCAGATCCCGTCCCACGATTTGTTCGTTCCGAATCCACCAAAACCGCCGCGGCCACCGCCACCACCACCCAACAAACCATCACCCATCAACCCAGCAGGATTGACCTCGAAGAAGTACCCCGTGCGCCCGTCGTGAAACGTGTCCAGAATCCACTGAAAACGGTCGTCGGTGAAAAGGGGCGCGTCTCGTTCTTTCTGGAAGGCAAGAATTCCACTCGGGTCGCTATCATAGAGGATGGCACCGATGTACAGATCCGTCTCGTCGTACAACACATACACTTCCGTCGATTCGCTCGGCGTGCCGCCCTCGTTGGGCTCCACCTGGAGGAACCCCTTGGCTGACACCGCTGTCCTCCACACCCCCTCGTCGAGCACGCCATCCAAGCTTATGGTCTGTCCGCCGAGGTGCACGGCGACCATTGTGGGGCGTTCGGCGTCGGTGCCGTTCGTCTGACGCTGAGCAACCGATGAGACGGGCAACGCCAAAAGAGCTGCGAGCAACGGCGCGCATGATATCCATCGGCGTCTAACATCGACCCGCATGAGCGCCAAAGTGTCCTCGCTAGTGGATCTGTCGAATGGGAGAGGTGACCGGACTTGGGTTAAGATACGTTTCGCACGGGGCGTCCGTTGACTACTTGCACTGCTGCGTTTGGACTGTAGATCACGTTGTTTCAATAGCTTAGGTATAGACTCCCAACGAGGAATGACATGGTTGATCGACCAGTCGCAATTGTCACGGCCGCCAGCCAGGGTATTGGTGCGGCATGCGCAACATCACTGTCGGCCGCCGGACATAGGCTTGTGCTCTTGTCCCGTTCCGACCGGGTATTGACGATGGCCCAGGATCTCGGTGGCGTTGCTGTTCGTGGCTCCGTGATCTCTGTCGATGATCTCGCGGCGACCGTGGATATGGCTATGCGCGAATTTGGACGAATTGACGTCGTCGTCAACAATACCGGTCACCCCGCAAAGGGGGACATTCTGGAAATAAGCGACGACCAATGGCACGATGCACTGGACTTGCTGTTTCTGAGCGTAGTGCGGGTCGCTCGGCTCGTGGTGCCCATCATGAAAAAACAGGGTCGTGGCGCAATCGTGAACATCTCCGCCTTTGGCGCCAAAGCGCCCAGTCTATTGTACCCAACATCGTCAGCTATTCGCGCGGCCCTCTCCAATTTCGTCGCTCTGTTTGTCCAGGCGCACGGACCGGACGAGATACGCATGAACAACGTGTTGCCAGGCTTCGTGAACAATCATCCGGTCGATGAAACGACCGCCGCGAAGATTCCAATGAAGCGGCCGGCGACACTGGACGAGATAGCCGAGGTGGTGAGTTTCCTGCTTTCCGACAAAGCTTCCTACATCAACGGTCAAGACATCGTTGTTGACGGCGGACTGTTGCGAGCGCGGTAGGGTACGTCGGTCGAACGTGGGATTGGCTCATTATTTGCTTGTCCCGCGAGCGTTTCTGGGTCGCGTAAGACCCACGAGTTCAGCCAAAGGATGGGACACCTAAATGCAGGACGCCGATGTGGAACAAGCCCTCGATCGAGTAAAAAACGGAATCAATGGTTATCTCGAGACGGCACGCGCTTCAGGTAGAATCGATCAGCCGTCATTCGAAGCAGCTCAGAACGCCACACTCCAGAACATCACAACGTGGCTGATCGATCCAAAAGTCGATGACATATCTGCTGGACTTCGAAAGGGCATCGTTGACGCAATCAACGACAAGCGTTGGGAAGACATCGTCAACGCGTTCAGACAAAAGTTACGCTTCGGTACGGGTGGCATTCGCGGTATGATGGCGTTCGACAGAGAGTCTATCATCAAACTCAAGGATGAAGGGATCGATACGGACATCCTCAGAGGAACCAACACGATCAATGATCTGGTGTTTCTTCTGACGTCCGCCGGCGTTGCGCAATTTGGAAAGGATCAGTCCACTCCATTCGAAACCATCGTCATCGGTTACGACAGCAGGATCCGCGGTCGCGACTTCGCTCAGAAAATTGCGGAACTCTTTCTTGCGTACGATTACACCGTCTACTTTTTCGATGAACCGGCCCCGTACCCGGAGGTGACCTTTGCAATCCCTCACGTGAAAGCCGACATCGGGATTTTGATCTCGGCCTCTCACAACGACTATCGGTACAATGGTTATAAGCTGTCCTGTTCAAACGGCTCACAATTCGATCCGGCACAACGCGAGGAAATGTACGAGGACTACATCTCCAAGGCGACGACCAAGGACATCAAACTGTTGTCGTTCGCAGAAGCAAACGGCAAACTGCACTTCCTCGGCGGCGCAGGACCCGCCCCGGGATACAACTACTACGGCAAGGAAGGTGAGATCGTCGATCTGCACGGGCCGCATCGTGACCATGTAAAAAGTTTCGTGATGACATCCAATCTTCCCGCGCAACAAAGCAGTGCAGACGATCCGCTCCATGTCGCCTTTTGCGCATTTCACGGTGCGGGACGCATCGCCGTGCCGCGCCTATTGAAGGATGTAGGTATCCGCGACGTAAAGTCGATCACGGTGGACGGACTAAACGATTTGGACGGTCTGTTTCCTTCCTTTAA
>JAZDDD010000427.1:0-2091 GCA_036679545.1 Gemmatimonadota bacterium
GCTGACGATTGGTGTCGTGAACGTCGTTGGCTCTACCATCGCGCGTCAAACGGACGCAGGTGTGTACCTTCACGTGGGTCCTGAGATCGGCGTAGCCAGCACGAAGGCGTTTACGGGACAGGTGGCCGTCTTGGCGTTGATTGCTTGTTATCTCGGAAAACGCAAACATCTTTCGCCCGCCAATGCCGCATCGTTTATTCAGGCACTGTCCTCGGTGCCCTCCCAAATGCGTGAACTTCTCGAGCTTGCGGACTCCGTGAAGAGCATCACGGAGCAGCATTGCGAGAAGGACAACTGGTTGTATCTGGGGCGCGGGTACAACTATCCCGTCGCGTTGGAAGGAGCCTTAAAGCTCAAAGAGATCAGCTACATCCACGCCGAAGGTATGCCCGCCGCCGAGATGAAGCACGGGCCGTTGGCGCTGATCACCGAAGGCATGCCGGTTGTTTGTATCGCCACCTCCGGCGTGCAGTACGGAAAGATCATGAGCAACATTTCGGAGGTCCGAGCGCGAGGCGGCAGCGTGATTGCGATAGCCACAATGGGCGACGAGGAAATCGGCAAACTCGCCGACCATGTGCTATACGTTCCCGATACGATCGAACCGCTTCAGCCGCTGCTGACCACCATCCCGCTACAACTGATCGCCTACCACGCAGCGGTCTTACGCGGATGCAACGTGGACAAACCAAGAAACCTGGCCAAGAGCGTTACGGTAGAGTGACGCACGTCCACGGCGAGGACGATTCGATCAGCGTTATCGTTCTGCGCAGGCCGATCTCGCCAAAGATCCGTGTGAAACCGGCCGTGCAATCCGCAAATGTGCCTTCCTCGTGGTAGTGCTCGCTGGCGGCACGTGCAGCGACTTGCGCCAATCATACGATTCTCGGACCCTTCATTCCGGTGCCCTCTTATGGGGTTTACGCGCGAACACACGGTTCGGGCGTGAGGTAGATTACTTCATGCCGAACTAGGTTATCGGAGACCCCCGGCCACAGAAAGGCGCCGCGTAACGTACGCTTACGTCGTTGGGAGCTTCTGAACGATTGGTTCGTGGCAAGTGGAATCAGGGTTCAAGAATGAGCATGCTTCCAGCGGGCAGCTCGCTGCCAGTGCCGCTTTTCAAGCACACGGGCGGACGGGGCGCCGCTCGGACGCACAAACGACGAGCAACGAACCGTTGTTAACCCTAATAGTTTGCAGAAAGGCAACGCCGATGACTTCGACGGACTCAAGTAGACAGACGAATGGTGATCAGAAGAAGCCGAGCCGACAGAGACGGCGCTCCTACATCATTAACGCCACGTTTCAATGGAGATACACCCTGACGTTGGCGACCGGCGTGTTCCTCGTAGCGTCCTTGATGGGCATATCACTATTCGGCATTCTTCACCAACAGGCCCGAGCCCGTCTGATTGATCCCAGCGCATCCAACATGTGGGGAAACACGATGGTCATTGGAACGTTCGCTCTCTTGTTTTCCGTCGTTGCCGTTACCGCAATGATCGCTTGGGGGATCGTGGTGACGCACCGGATCTCCGGTCCGATTTACGTAATGCAGGGCTACTTCGAGAAACTGTCCAAAGGGGAGTTTCCGCGCCGAAGGTCTCTTCGCAAGAGAGACGAATTTAAGGAGTTGTTTGAGCAATTCTGGGCCGCGATGGACGCGATCAAGCGGCGAGAAAAAGCGCAGCTTGCTGGATTGACCGAAATCCTAGGCGCTGCACACGCAACGAGTGACTGTGGCGACGCTGGTTCGGACGCGCTACCTGCGTCCATGGTTGAACAGCTTCAGGGCATGCGTGACGAACTGGCGATTGCGATCGGCGACGGCACCGAGGAGTCACCCAACGTGCCGAAGGCTGCGACTCGACACGCTGAACATCGTGCGACCATGGCAGCGGCTAGACGCTGACATAATTCCAACACTCGATCTAGGGCCGTTTCTAGAAAGGTTGGGTCACTTGCCTCCCCCCTTACTAAGGGGGGGATCGAGGGGGGTTCTTCAACGATTCCAGAACCTCCCCCAACCCCTCCTTAGTAAGGAGGGGGCAGGAAACCAGACGACCATTTTGATAGCGGCTCTAGCCC
>JAZDDD010000428.1:0-2184 GCA_036679545.1 Gemmatimonadota bacterium
GATCCGGAGACCGCCGACGCAGCGCTCTAGGTTCTGGGCGGCACGAATTCAGCACCTACCATCAACGCCGTAAAGGATATTGAAGTTGGAATACTAGCCCATGTTTGACAGATGTTGAGGCATGCGTCGACGCAAGTCCTTATTTACCAACGACCGAGAGGCCGTTTTTGCGAAAAGCGTAGTGATAATATCTTGCCAGACGAACCGAAAGAGTTCCAATAAAACGAGTATTGGAGTTGCCTAATCGGCGGATTGATGTGATGATAACCATCATGTTCGTTCGATCAGTCAAAGTTCCGTCGTCCAACGGCACCGTGCATGAGTACATCCGCATCGTTGGTTCGGTGCGTGAGAACGGCAAGGTGAAACAAAAAGTCGTCGCCAACCTTGGACGGCGAGATACCTTGGAAGCTGTCTTGCCGATGCTCAATCGGTTCCTCCAAGGCGATGACGACAAAGACCTTGCTGCGCAACTCGCGCAGGAAGGCGCCATCGAACCGCTCGACGCCAGCACGTGGGGACCGTCATTGGTGGTCCGTCATTTCTTTGATCAGCTGGGCCTTTGGAAACTGCTTGATGCGGGACGGCGATGGACCAAACTATTACCTGAGGAAGATCCTGATGACGATTGGGTCAGTCGCGTCCTCGTGCTTGTTACGAATCGGCTCACGCGTCCATCCAGTGAACATGCTTTGGCGCATTGGCTGGAGACCGACTACGTTTGCGACCGCGATGGCCGTCGGTACGTGGCGCACTGGAAGCAGTATCGGCGCGTCCAAGTCGACCTTGCTCAATTGCAGCGCTGGTACCGCACGTTAGACCACCTGTTGCTCAACAAGGACCGAGTAGAAGTTTCACTCTTTGAGCGACTACGGACGTTGTTCGATTTTCATGCAGAATTAGTATTCTATGACTTGACGAGTACGTACTTCGAAGGTCACGGTCCTTCATTCGCCAAGCACGGATATAGCCGCGATGGAAAGCCTCGTAAGGTGCAAGTGGTGGTGGGAGTCGTGATGATCGCTGGCTGGCCTATCGCGCATCACGTATGGGCAGGCAACACACGCGACTCGGCGACAGTCCAAGAAGTCATCGCCGATTTGGAAAAACGATTCGGGCTTGTTCGCATCGTGTTTGTAGGTGATCGGGGCATGGTCACCAAGGAGAATTTGCAGTTATTCGCGGAACAGGAGGACCAGGGCTTTTTAGTAGGAATGACACGTCGCCAGAACCCCGAAGCCGAAGCCTTAATCGATCGCGTCGAGGAATCAAAATGGATCGAGTGCGATATGGGTATCACCGCGAAGGAGAAGAAAGAGCCACCGCGAACGCGAGTACAGGAAGTGAAGTGTGACCGCGAAGGCGTGCGAGTATTCGTGGTCGATAGCGACGAACGCCGCGCGTACGAACAGCGGCAACGCAACAAAGTGATGAATCGAGCTCGAGAGGCATTGGAAAAAGTACGGACGCGCGTGGCGAAGGGGCAACTGAAGAAACCCGAAAAGATCGGCGCCGCAGTCGAGCGTGCATTACAAAAACATCATGGCTATCGTTATTACACGTGGGAGCTTACGGACGGTAAGCTGGAGATATCCGAACACCCAGTGAATCTACCACGCGAGAAGAAGTATGAAGGCAAGTATCTAATCCAAACAGACCAGCCCGACTTCACGCCACAAGATGCCGTAGCACATTACAAAGAGTTGAACGAGGTGGAACGAGGATTTCATTCGCTCAAAGATCCACTAGGGATGCGTCCCATTTGGCATCATGCGGATCGGCGCGTGAAAGCGCACATCTTTGTCGCCGCCTTGTCGTTCTTGATCGAGCGCATGTTGGAGCGCGCCCTCAAGGACGCGAACGTGAACTTATCTGCCCAATCCGCAATCGAGGCACTCAAGACAGTTCGCCATGTTCAATTTCGAGTCAACGATCAAATACGCTCCGGTGTCACACCAGGCAACGCCCGTGCACGGCAAGTACTCAAGGCACTCAAACTAACGGATCTTCGTCCTCCAACGCCGCCAGCCGGCCAAGAAACAAGAATGTAGTGACTAATCCAAATTTCGGCTCTTACGCCACAACGACTTACGTCAACACTTGTCAAACATGGGCTAGAGGTGATCTGTTTGCAAAGGTGGTTTTCTTGGTGTAATCGACAGCGGCGCGGCTGATGAGCCCCCG
>JAZDDD010000429.1:0-12385 GCA_036679545.1 Gemmatimonadota bacterium
GCACCTGCCGCCGTCACTGTAATCGTATCGATGTAAACACCGGGGTTGAGCACTGCCACGTCGCGGAGCCAGGTTACGGTACCACTACCGGTACCACTGGATGTCGTGACGGTGATCCAATCCGCCACTCCATGCGAAGCGGTCCATATCGTGGTTGAAGCACCGGCACCGGACAATATCACGGACGCCGAATCGGCAAGGGATGCTTCGCCGGCGTCTACCACAACAGAACGCGCTCCCGGTTGGACCACGAGTGTCAGCGGATCCGGCAGCGCTAAGATCTTTAAGGTGTCTATCACGGTTGCAGGACTTCCTGCTGCACCGACGACGCTCACCGTCACGGTATCGACGTAGAAACCCGCCACGAGGCCAGACGGATTCCGATTCCACGAGACCGCACCAGAGCCAATCCCACTGACTTGATTGAGCGTAAGCCAGGACGCACCGCCATGCGTGGCGTTCCATTGGGCCTGCGCCGAACCGGTTCCTGTGATCGTAATCGTTGCGGTGCCCCCCGGGGCGTTGACTGCGCCCGCATTGACCGAATCGATAGACGACGGCGGAGACACGGCCAGCACGGGTGGTTCGGTCACCACCATCGTGTCTATCAGAATCGACGGCGAACCAATTGCACCGGGCGATGTGACGGTGACCGTATCGACGTACGTTCCGGGTGTGAGTCCAGCCGGATCGCGCGACCAACGCACCATACCCGCCCCCGTTCCCGAACTTGTGGTCAACGTTACCCACGCAGCGGCTCCGTGAGTCGCCAACCAAGACGCCGTGGCCGCACCCGTTCCCGCCAACGCCACGGTAGCCGAGTCGCCAACCGCGGCACTACCCTGCACAACAGAGACGGATCTGCTGGCCGGTGTAAGTGACATCGATAACGCGGGAAGCACCACGAGTGAGTCGATAACCAGCGCGGGACTGCCCTGGGCCGCGGAGGACACAGTAATCGTGTCCACGTACACCCCGGCAACTAACGCGCTCGGATCACGATTCCAGATTGCCAGCCCATTTCCTACACCGGAGCCCTGCACGACCGTCAGCCACGTGGCGGCGCCGTTCGCTACCGACCAGGCCGCCGTGGCACTACCGGCACCAACAAACGTCACCGACGCGGTGTCGGGAATTCCAACCGTCGCGCCTGCGATGACGGAATCCGAACGAGACAACGGCGTCACGGACATGATTAAGTTGGCTGTCACGACAAGTGTATCGATAACGGTATCGGGACTTCCGAGCGCGCCCGGTGATGTGATCGTCACGGTATCGATGTAGACGCCTACGGCGAGTCCGGTCGGGTCCCGACTCCATCGGACAACGCCGTCACCAGTACCATTCGGCGTCGTGACGGTCAGCCAACCACCGCCACCCGGGACCGCAGACCACGGTGCAATGGCGGCTCCGGTACCGGTAAACGAGACGTTGGCCGAATCCGGGATTGTCGTAACTGAACCTTGCGACGCGGTGTCCGCGCGACTTTCCGGCGTTACCGACATCTGTAGTGCGGGCGACACAATCAAGGTATCGATGATGGCGGCGGGACTACCCGTTGCGCCGACCGCCGTAACGGTAATGGTCGCCACGTACGTTCCGGCGGCAAGTCCGGTGGGGGTTTTTGACCACTCAACGGAACCGCTGCCCGTTCCGGCGAAAATACCCGGTGTCACCCAAGCGGCACCACCGGCGGACGCCGACCAAGCCGTGGATCCCGATCCGGTTCCCGAGAGCGTGACGGTGCCGGACTGATCAATCAAAAGAGTCGAGCCTGCGACTATCGAATCTTTACGGCTGTTGGGTGTCACGTTCAGAGTAAGGGGGGACGGAAAAACCACGTTGAGCGAGACTGTACCGTTCGGCGTAACCTGCGCAACGGACGTGAGGTCAAACCCAATCCACGATCCATCGCTGTTTTTGACGGCGGCTGGATTCGATGCGACATCGAACGTCGAAGCCCCCGACGTACCCGGCCATACATCGCCCCCGTCGCCACGGTTTGCACCTGTATCCAAATGCGCCGCACCATCAGCTTGTGCCAAAGCAACTCCGTGAATGGATCCGGAGTTCACTGTGTTCGTGAACATGGATTGTGCGATCTTCAACGAATCGACATGCCACACGGCCAAACCACCGGCGCACGTTGCGGGAAAGGAGAGCCCGCTCGCGGCACAATGGACACGAATCATCGCCGAATCCGACAACGTCCCCTGACGGTTTTCAATAACGAAATACTCCCCACGCGTATTGGAACCTTGAACACGGATGGCGTACGCTGTGCGGGACGTTGTGATGGGTGGCAGGACAAGAGATGTCGATGCAGTAACATCGACCATCGTGATCCAACCCATCTCGTTTAACGACACGGCGGTCATACGGGAGGGGCTGGGTTGTGTGGTGTGGTTACCACTTCCCATCAGGCCCCACTGCCCGATGCCCTGGGTAGCCCCACCGGTATCATACAAATCGGGAAGTCCAAGACCGTGCCCAAATTCGTGGGTGGATGTGCCAATGGCGACTGGTTGACTTTCCGTACAACCACCCGGTCCACCGACACCGCCCTGCACGACGTAGTCACGAACCATAATGAAGCCACCACCACTGCGGGCGTCCGTGGTGGTAGTCGGGGTCGACAACGAGAATCGATGCGCCCACAGGTGATTGTTTGTGGCCCCGCCACAGGAGCCATCGAGTTCGGAGTGGTAAAACGCGGTCAAGTCAACCACACCGTCGTCATCGCCGGAGTTGGGGACTCCGTCCGGTCCATCGTTATCAAAGTTTCCGAAATCGATTGTTGGGTCAGCCTTCCCAACAGCCTCGGTTAAACCGACATGCAAGCTGGCGATTGCCGACGCACTGAATATGCCATTGCAATTCGTGGTTCCGAATGGATTCCCAACACAGGTTCCAGGAACACCCGTATAGGTCTGTTCCGGGTTGTCCAGCGTCAACCAACCAACAGCCTGGCCTTCGATACGAAACGCGCCACCGGACATCTCGTCGTAATACGTTCGAATGGTATATGGCTGTCCGGCGGGTGGGGTCTGGCCGAACAACGAGGTCTCCAGATCGGCAATTGCGTTGGCGGCTCCGGTGCCTTGGTCCTGGTATCGAAAAAAGATGGCCGGGACACTGAGCACCCCAGTGACGCTAGGAATGAACACGCCTTGGGCAATCGGACCCTCTGCGCCCGGTGGTACACCTGCGCGTCTTTGCGCCCGTAACGCTGCGATTTCACGCACGCGGCGACGCCAAACACCGTCTGGACGGAAATCCAACACCACCCCTTGCGCCGTCTCACGAATCTCACGCCGAACCGGTGCTTGCGCGCTGGCGCCTGTTACACATAGCACGGTGAGCACGACGACGGATGCGACGGTTATGACCGTGCCTACGAAGACTCCCCGGCTGACGTTAACCACGCCGTACCACCCACGTGTTAGGGTCGCCAACCAGGGACTCCCCCGCCAGACGAATGGCAACAACGCGAAGCCCATGACCCACACGCTCGAACTCAAACTCTAAGGAGGACTCAACAGTTTGTGGATCGGTACGCAGGGACACTCGTGTATCAGTCACGTCGCCTCGCAACGCCCCAAAACGCGACACATCAATCCCCATGTTGCCTGCAAATACACGTTGCACCACACCGATCACCGTGCTGTCGTGAGTCTCAGTAATGCGAAAACCAAACTGGATCATACCGCCGCTGGTGTCTGCCACTTCCCATGACCCAATCAACGCGTTCACCTCGGGATCAGGCACGGCAGCCGCCTTACACGCAACAAACGTCAGTACCGTTAGCAAGAACGTTACCAGAAAACCGACGCTGGGGGCTGGGATTGGTTGTCGTGCCATCAATTTGCTCCTAATTCTACGCTTTCAGTCGTTGCATCCACTCCGTTAAGTCGATGTTTCCGCCGCTGACGACGATCGCGATCCTGCTGTTGCGGTACATCTTTGGATTGGCCATGACGGCCGCCACCGCCGTAGCACCGCCACCTTCCACGACCAGCTTGTGTCCGCCCGCCAATAGACGCGTGGCGTTGGCGATGTCGATCTCGCTCACCATCCCATGCTGGTTAACCAACGATTGAACCAGGCGAAAGGTGTGCTGGTTGTGCAGCCCAATTCCACCGGTCAACGCACTCGCGATGGTTTTTTGCTCTGGCAGTGAGACAGGTTTTCCAGCTTTGAGACTCGCGGCCATAACATTTGCGTTTTGCGCCGATATCGCGTGGACTTGGCATGACGCGTGTCGCGCACGCACGGCCAGCGCGATTCCCGCTATCAATCCGCCACCCGAAAGGGGCGCCAGAATACCATCCAGATCCGGTTGCTCCGCAAGAATCTCCAGCGCCACCGTCCCCTGGCCGGCAACGATGTGTCGGTCGTCAAAGGGATGGACGAAGATGAGGCCGCGGGTCTGTTGAAACTCGACCGCCCGGCGCTCCGCTTCGTCATAGTCGGCTGCGAGGGTGTCAACCGCCGCACCACATCGTTCGATGGCGGCGAGTTTCACGGGATCAACCCATTCGGGGACGCAAATCGTCGCGTCGATGCCCAGCCTTTCGGCGACATATGCAACCGCGCGTCCGTGGTTGCCACTGGAGCAGGTCACGACACCGCGTGAACGTTCTTCCGATGTCAGCGACATGATACGATGAGCCGCACCACGAATCTTGAAAGAGCCGGTGCGTTGGAGGTTTTCGAGCTTGAGGAGTACCTCGCCACCCGTCATGTCGCTCAACACATCCGACCGTATCAATGGGGTTCGCAAGGCAAACGGACCAACCGAACGCGCCGCGTTCAAAACTTCCGCGACCTGTTCGGAGTCCTTCATCGATATCATTGCCGCAGTCCCACCCACCACTCGTCTCGTGGAGTGACTACCAGTCGGCGCTCGGGCGCGTTCGTTGTTGCGCGGCGGCGTGGAAAAGAACGTTGAACAGGAGCTTGAACGTATTGTGCGGTTGTCCTCGGAATTGTGGCTCAAACGCAAACAGCACGACTTCGCCACTCCCCACGGCGACACGCGCGCCCGCAATCTGTCCGGCTAAGACTGTTCCGGCGCCGTGGGCCCAACCACTCGCGAGAAAATCGTCCTCTGCATAACGTGCGAACACATCGACGTCCCCACGGTTCGCCGCGCCGTCACGCAATCGGATCACCTGACTGCGAACAAAAAACGCAATGGCCTTCTCCGGCATGCCGTACGTCACCGGATCTGACGGATCAACGTCAATCCGCAGCAATGAACCCGGGATGAAAAAATCACTCTGAGACAAACCGGCCGTAGCGTTCTCAACCGGCAGGGCGAACTGATCTATTGCGAAATCAATGGCATTGTCAAAAGCCGCAAGGACACCGCCCTGCCGCACAAATGACTGAATCGCGGCAACCCCCGTTTGGCCAAGACCACCCGTATATTCCGGGGGCATGGATCCTGGCGCATGTCCTTCAGCAATCGACTCGGCGTTTTGGTCGGAAAGGATGAGCACGTCAAAATCTGCGAGCTTGCCGCTTTGAATGTCATCATCATCGACACTCTCGAAAGCGAATTCGTATTGTTCGAATTGAATGTCATCATCATCGACACTCTCGAAAGCGAATTCGTATTGTTCGAACATCCAACGCGTCCAACCTGCTGGCATGTTGGACATGTAACCCTCATAGAGCGCGACCTTCGGTCGTTCCAATTCGGTAAAAGCCGTGGTGGGTTCGGACGTGATGCCGTGGAACCTGACACCAAGATCCTCGCCTATCGTTCGCGCTGTGTTTACGTCTAACCCGCGAATGAGCCACGTACCCGCCGCCCACGTGCGACCATTGTGCACGAAGTCAGTCGCGCTTCGCGATATGTCAGCTCCCGCCGCCATGGACCGGTTAATCGCAACCACACCGACGTTTTGGTTGGGGGCAAGCAGCAGACCCCATTCACCGCCACCCACGAGTCCGCCGGATGCAATGGGAACGGTTTCAACGGGTGGCCCCGGCATCTCAAACGGCTCCATCACCCGATCTGCACGCACACCCATTTGCAGACTGAGTTCGTACCCGGTCATGTCGTACGGCGGTTCCGGCGGACCACCAGGGTATTGGCGCCGGTCCGGATACTCTTTGGGTTCCATCAGATCAATAACGAAGGGTCGAAACGCCTGCGGAGGAATAACGAACGTACCCGCCGGGTAGTTCTGACCGCCGGCCGTAAACTCCTGGGACGCCATGCGGATCTCGATGCCACCCTGTCGAAATGTTTGCAACAACGCCACCGCCACGCCGGTATCATGTTGTTTTCCGGTGTCTATCACATACGCGAATGGACCGCCTTCAGCGTGTTCGCCACGCGCGATCTGTCGCCGGCCTATGTGATAGATGTTCCACAAGTAGTCCTCCCGATATCGCGAAGCTAGATCGGTGACAGCACGGGTGGCCGTCATCATGTACTCAATTGGATCTTTCAAGTGCCAACATCCACCTAACCAGGGATCCGGATACAACGTTGTTGGACGTTTGGCGGGTAGGTTGCCGGAGCGAGCGCCAAAGGTATCGGGGATCTCCGTCTCGTCGTAGCAATACGGTGTTGCATATCGATAGAGCGCGGTCTCAGTCAAGAACCCTAACATGTTGTGGAAGTCGGGCGCACCCCGCATACTGCCATTCCACCACATATCATACACGATACCACTGGACACGCCCCGTTTTCCTTCCCGTGCAAAACGTCGCTTCATCGTCTCGCCGATTTGGTTGATGCTCGTAACGACGAGCGGATCTAAGTTGGGATTCACTGGATTCTCGAACGGCGGAACCCAAATACGGCCGGGAAAGGGACCGCTTTGGTGATGATTGTAAACGATCTGGGGAAACCACACGTGATACAGCTGATTGGCCACGGCCTTGGTTTCGGCCTGTGTAAACATGTACCAATCACGATTGTTGTCGTGACCGATGTAATGATGATATAGTTCCGGCACGCGAGAGGTTTCGTACGGGGTACCCACGTTTTGGCGATACCAATCCACCACAATGTCCAACCCGTCCGGGTTCATGTTTGGCATCAACAACACGATCACATCGTCGCGGATACGTCTCGCCTCCTCGCTTTCGTCGGTGGCAAGCCAATGCGCAAACACCGGTGTGAACTGACCGTGCGCCACCTCGGTGGCGTGCAAACCGCCATCCACCCAGACGATCGCTTTCCCCTCGCGAGCAAGAGTCTCTGCCTCGACCTCGTTCAAGCCCGTAGTCAGCGCCAACCGGCGGCTGATCTCTCGATACCGCTCCCGATTATTGATATTTTCTTTGCTTGAGATCACCGCGAGTAGCAGCGGTTTGTTCAGGGAGCTGTACCCGATCGTATCCAACACGACACGGTCAGATGCATTGGCAAGTGCACGAAAGTACCGGTGCACCATTTCATAGTCGCCCAACCGATAGTCGGTACCGGGTTCAAACCCCCAGACGGCCGCCGGAGTGGGGACCTGCGCCAAACCCGAGGACGCACTGAAAATCGAAAGTACCACGATCACAATGAGATGCCGCATAACACCGTCTCCTCAGCCAAACGATAGGCTGAAACTCAGTTGAACGTTAAACGTCGCACGTTGATGCTGAACGTTGAGTGTTGAGTGTTGAACGTTGAGTGTTGATCAGTCCTCAATTCGATCTAAAACTTCACGGACCGCTTGCGCGAGTGTCTCGCCGCCGTACGGCTTCATGATCAGCGCATCGATGCCTTCGTTTGTGATGACGTTTGGCGTAACGGCTTCGCTAAAGCCGGTGGTCAACACCACGGGAATGCCAGGGCGGAGGCGGCGAGCTTCTCTGGCGAGTTCCAAACCCGTCCGTCTTGGCATTGTCTGATCGGTGACGATGACGTCAAAGGCATCTGGATGGCCACGCAGAATTTCAAGCGCCTGCTCACTACTTGTGGTGATTGTGACGCCATAACCCAATCTCTCCAAAAACTGGCGGCCCAACTGGGCAACTTGCACCTCGTCGTCCACAAACAGCACGCGTTCCGAACCACCACGCGAATCCGCGCGGGATCGCGACTCGGTAAGGTCTTCCGCGTTTGTGCGTGGGAAATAGATGTCGAACCGTGTTCCGACACCGACCTCTGAATGTAGATCGAGCGCCCCACCGTGGCTCATCACGATGCCGTGCACCACGGACAATCCGAGTCCCGTTCCTTCTCCTGGCCCCTTCGTAGTAAAAAACGGGTCGTAAATCCGCTCGAGCACTTCTGGCTCGATGCCACCCCCGGTGTCGCGGACAGAGACGAGCACATAGGGGCCCGGCGCAATTCCTCCGAGACGATAGGCGTCCGAACGGTCGAGATCCAAACCAGTGACGATGACCTCCAACTCACCACCGGTGTCTCTCATCGCATGCAACGCGTTTGACGCGAGGTTGAGGACGACTTGATGCAGTTCGGCGGTATCCGCCATAATGACACATGGGTCGGCGGACATTTGTTCCCGTATTTCGATCGTGGCGGGCAAGGTTGCCCGTAAGAACCCCAAGGCCTCCCGCACGATGAATTTGGCTTCGACCGGTTCTAGTTGCTTATCCGTTCTTCGACCAAATGCCAAAATCTGTTTCACCAACGCCTGTGCACGTTCACCGGCCGCGATGATCTGTTCGACGTTTGACCGCAATTGAGAATCTGCCGGCAAGTCGTCGCGTGTTAGCTCTCCGTATCCGAGAATGGCCAATAACAAGTTGTTAAAGTCATGCGCAATGCCACCTGCAAGGGTTCCAAGCGCTTCCATTTTTTGCGCCTGGCGGAGTTGGCCCTCGAGCTGCACACGATGATCCTCACTCTGTTCTCGCTCTGTTGTGTCACGCGCAATGAAAATCACACCCTCCACCACACCACCGATCGAACGTAACGGTGAAAACGTTAGAGAGAGAAAACGGCGACCCCGCCCTTGGGTGTCGAACCATGACTCGAACGAAACATCCTCGTCACGCAAGGCGCGATCCATACGCGGTTTGAGTTGTTTGTCGAATATGTCATGGCCAAATAGATCCGCCACATGCGAACCCAAGAGTTCTTCTTCACTCTTGTCGTGAAGACGTGCACACGCGTGATTCACTCGTCGGTACACAAAATTCGTATCGCATACGGCAATAAGATCGGGGGATCCATCGATGGCCCGTTGACTCAACTGCATCAACTCCTCAGCCTGTTTGCTCGCAGTGATATCGGCAAGCATGGAACGCGAGGCCGCCACGTTGCCATCGTCATCCAAGATCGGGATAACAGATAGGCTTCCCCACCACCGGTCACCGTTGGGCCGGATTAACTCAATCTCTTGGCCTTTGAATTCCTCGCCGACCAAAAACCCCTGGAACAATCGGCGCCAACGAAGTTTTCCTTCATTCGTATCTGGGTATAAATCCTCAACGCGTCGACCCAATAGCTCGTCCAGCTCGTACCCAAACAACTCCACCGCTCTGCGGTTGGCTCGGATAATCACGCCGGATGCGTCCATCGAGTAAAAGGCAACGGGCGCCTCTTCGTAAAGATCGCGGTACCGCTCCTCACTCGCTTGAAGCGCGGCTTCGCCTTCCTTCCGATCCGTGATGTCGGCGATGGTACCCGCCATGCGTACGGGCTCGCCCCCCACACCACCGTAGGCCCGGCCTTTAGAACCCAACCACCTCATCCCACCGTTCGGAAGTTTGATGTGGTGAGCCAGCTGGTAGTCTGTCCCTTTGTAACGGGCCTCGTCGATGGCGCGCTCGACACCAGCCCGCTCCTCCTCAGGGATGAGTTCGAGATAGGCGCGTCGTGTCCTCGGCATCGGCCGACCGGCGAGCCCAAGAATCGCTTCGACGTTTTCCGACCAAACGAAGCTGTCCGATTCCAGGTCCCATTCCCACGTACCCATCCTCGCCGCGCTCAGAGCGAGTCGAAGCTGTTCTTCGCGACGCTGCAAGGCGACATCGGCGTCCCGTCGAGCCTCCCGTTCCTGGACATTTCTCAATTCACGGCGGACGGCCTGCACCAGCGCAGCCAGATTGTCATTGACGATGCAATCCGCCGCGCCAGCGCGCATGGCGGCCACCGCCGCGTGCTCACCAATGGGAGGACCAACAATGAAAAACGGAATGTCCTTGCCAGATTCCTTGACCCGGCTCAAGGCGGAGGGGCCATCCAGACCCGGGACGTGGAACTCGGCGATGATGGCGTGCCAATCGGCGTGCGCAAGCGCCTCGTCCAAGGACTCGCGCGAATCGACTCGCTGAACCCGCGGTTCAAAGCCACCCGTCCTCAACGACTGAACGATAGCCGCCGCGTCCTCTGCGCTTTTCTTGACGAAAAGAACGTTGAGTGGTGTGCTCACGGGGTCTCAAGCCCCTTTTGTGGGTACATCTATCCACCCCTCCCAAACCATTTTGATGCCAGGTAGACCAATTTAGCTACATCCTGGGCGCCCAACACGTCCAAACCCTTGTTGACCCCCCCGAAGATGCGCATTTTCCCGGCCACTCAAAGCGCGAGACCACCCACGTCATGCTAGGAACCCTCAAGAAATACCTGCTGCCCGGGTTGATCTTCCAGTCCGTCGTTATCGCCGGAGGGTATGGCACCGGTCGTGAGTTAGCAGAGTTTTTTTTGACATTCGGGCCCCGGGGCGGACTGCTGGCGATGTTGCTGGTCTCCACCGTCATTTGGAGCGCGGTGTGCGCCGTCAGCTTTGAATTCGCGCGATTGCACGCAACATTCGACTACAAGTCATTTTTTGAACGACTGCTGGGTCCGGGTTGGTTCCTCTTCGAAATCCTGTATTTCCTCCAACTGCTCCTGGTACTTGCCGTCATCGCGGCGGCCGCAGGAGCCATTTTACAAGAAACATTCAATTTGCCCTACGCATTGGGCGTCGTCGGCATGATGTCGGCGGTGGGCATCCTGGTGTTTCGCGGCAGCGGTGCCATCGAGAAATTCCTGGCAAGCTGGTCCATCCTCCTGTACGCGGTCTATGTCGTTTTTTTCGCGTTCTGTTTCTGGAGTTTCGGCGACAAGATCGTTGCAAGCTTTTCGCTTCCGGCCCTGGATGGTTGGGCGTTGGGCGGTGTTCGCTACGCCGCATACAATTTGGCCGTTGTACCTGCTGTCTTTTTTGCATTGTCAGCGAACAAAACGTCGAAGGAAGCCATCGGCGCCGGGTTGTTGGCGGGCCCCATTGCCATCCTACCCGGCCTTTTATTTTTCCTCTCGATGACCGGCCAATATGACGTACTGTCCGAAACCGGGACACGTGTGATTCTCGAACGCGCGGTTCCGGCAAATATGTTGCTGGAGATACTCGGGTCCCGCACGTTACAAGTGGTTTTTCAGGTTGTTCTGTTTGGCACGCTGATCGAAACCGGCACTGGCATGATCCACGCAATCAATGAACGTGTGGCCAAGACCTTCCAGGAAAAACAAAAGGTCATGCCGAAGGTGCTGCGACCGGCTCTGGCCATCGGATTGGTATCGCTCGGCGCGATACTCGCGCGGTTCGGGATCGTCGATCTCATCGCAAGGGGTTACGGTACGTTAACGTGGGGGTTTCTCCTTGTGTTCGTATTCCCCATCCTGACAATCGGCCTTTATCGTATTACGCGTGGGGCACGGAGGGGACACAAGACGATGGAACCCTCGTAAGGTTTGGGTGTGTCGACCTCACAAACAAAACCTGCCGAATCAATGCATGTAGGGTTGGCTCGCATCGTTGGGATGGGTATCGTGGCTCTTGTCGGCGGAGCTACCAACTCTCCGGCCCAAGTAAACGGAGCCACGGCCAACACGCAGGCGATCACCGGTCTTATTTTCGATCGTCAGACCAACGCGCCGATCGCGGACGCGCGTGTGACTCTGACATCACGTGAAGATTCCGCAGGAGGCTACACTGTTGTCACCGATTCCGTTGGCAGTTACATGCTTGCCAACATTCCGTTTGGCCAATACGCCCTCGCCATAGGACGCTTTGGCTTTGCCGATGTTGTCCTGGAGATTACGGTAGACCGTGTAGAACAATTGTCCGTCTCGATCGGTCTTAACCCGGTCCCGCTTGCCCTTCCACCTGTCGTGGTCGAAACCGAAGCCGATGTGATGCGCGCACGGGTCCTAAACGCGGCACCGTCGGTGAGTTCGCGCCGCAACACGATTGACGTGCAAGAGATTGAGCAACGCAACCTGGGTCATCAAACCGCCTTCGCCATCATTCGCCGTTTGCGGCCCGGGTGGCTCACAACACGTGGCGACGTAGGAACCGCTGGCATCACGGGAAACAACCGGATCGTCTTGTACGTCGATGGAGTGCGGCGCGGTGTTGTGGATGACTCTCAGTCCATCGGAGGAACACAATAGCGCGCATTTATCTGTTCG
>JAZDDD010000043.1:0-9879 GCA_036679545.1 Gemmatimonadota bacterium
CCTCATATTAGAATAGTCACGATTCAAGTACCGCTTTAAGGGACCGATAATACAACGAGCAAAATGACCGACGGAGCGAGTGATCTCCGTCACACGGTTTGTTCAGACGCATCCCTCGCGTCCGGCTCGGAAAATGGATCGGTCTTCGGACAGTCATAGATTTAAGGAGTATCAATCATGAGAATGCATCTTGTCGCCGCATTTGCCGGCGTTTTAGCCATATCTTCCTGCACAAACGATGTCCTCACACCCAACGACGGTTTAACCGACGATGAGCGTGCGGAGCTGCTTACATTGGTCAGCGAATTGCCATTCTTCGATGACGAATTTGGACAAGAAGGCGTCCCGACGAGTGCCGCGGCCAGCTTTGAAGGCAGTGTGAGTTCGGCCGGTCCACAAAACTGGGGTCGTCGTCGGGGGCGTCCGGTAAACCGCGAGTTCTTCCGAATCGAAATGGACAGCGCGAACGGACTTGTCACCCTTACGAAGGAAATCGAGTTCGACGGCGAGTTCTTGGTGCGTGATAACACGACGGACCAAGTTGTCAGCAAAGAACTGAAAGAAATTCGAAGCCAAACAGCCACCTTCCGGCGTTTGGACCGTGCGCGGGCTGACGAAGAGTCTGGTGAAATGCACCGTTGGAATCTGGTTGCGATTAGTCCCGCAGAATATGCGGCCACCGAACCTGCGAACCAGTTGGTCAGCATCGATAGCATTATGGCGTTGGTCAACGGTCAAGTGGTCATGACCGTCACGGATCCTTCTGCGTTAATTCGCATAGAAGATCGCATTGCTCGTCTATCGAGAGACGCGGCAGTCGAGATCCGAGCATTCGTGAGCAACGGTACGGTTGACCAGTTTGATGCCGAGGCCACGTTCGTCTATCTCCATCTACGTAAGGCTCACACCGACCGCCTTCGCTGGCTGCGTGTGCCGATGGATTATGTCGCTGAAGTCGAAGCGTACGTAGCCAATTGGACAGTGCGGCACCGTGGCCGCGCGCGCATCGTCGTGGATGCGTTGGATGCCGAGACCGTGAGCACCGCAGCGGATGCGCCCTATTACTCGAATATCTGGGGAATTCCGTACCGCACCGCAGTGTTGCGCGATTCAGCTAATTAGTCAGACCGCACGGTCTTGAATCAAAGAACGGGGCGCTCCGCGAGGAGCGCCCCGTTTCTTTGTCCAGAGGTGGTCAACATTCAACGCTCGACACTCAACACCCAACACTCAGCATCAACATTCAACGCTCAACACTCATCGTCAACACTCAACATTCAAGTATCGATCTGGAGCGTGGAGCGTGGAGCGTGGAGCGTGGAGCGTGGAACGTTGCGCGTTGATGCTGAGCGTTGAGTGTTGAGTGTTGAGCGTTGATTTGTTCCGCAGTCTTAGAACTCAAACGATTCCATCCGACGTAACCCAATTCGCAATGGGATGATCGTTGCGGCGCCGCAAAGTGCTACAACTCCAACGAATGCTGCGATCATTTGTCCGTCGACCGGGACGTCAAGACCGGCGGATGTGGCTTGCAGGTACCCGGACACGGGTACCGCTTCGATCACGATGACTGCTCCGATCAACGCCACGGTGGTCATCATGAAAACGAGACCGCCGAACGACGTCGGTATTTGGGCGGCGTTTTCAGTTTCGAATTGCGGATACAACGCGCCAAAGCCCAATGCTAATGCACTGATGGCGATGGTGAGCAAAACGATCGTTACCGTGCACGAAGCAGGATGTTTGTGAAAATCGTAATGGCGAGAGCCAAGACTAACAACGGGATTGTCCCGATCCAATATTTTGACCACATCAACGCCCGTAAATCGAGTGGACTCGAACGTAGCAACCACATTTGCCGCCCTTCCAAGGATATGGACGGGAAGATGAACCGAGCGGCGATGGATGCCAGAACGAATCCGGCGAGGCCAAGGTTCAGAAACGAAACGATCGTAACTAGGAAGAATGGTACTTCTTCTCCACGAAACAGCGGTAGTGCCCTGATATTGAAAAGATAAATGGCCAACAATACGCCAAGCAGAATCAATTGACTCCACTGTGTTGTGTCTCTAAAGAAAAGTTTCAAATCTTTGATGATAAACTCGCGTTTCGAAACGCGAAGTCGACGAAAGATTGGGTCAAAGACCTTCCAAACCCAACCTTTGACAAAACGTTCGGCGCCCTCTTGGGCTTTCGTAAAACCTGTGGCGTACAGACGGGCGTGCAACATGGCACCGAACACCACGAACGCGGCGGCGGTACTCCACAGCAGGATGATAGGAAGGATATCGAAAGGTCCCACAAGCCAGCCCATCACGACATTGGTCGCCCATTCGCTGGGTAGGAACGGAGACGTCGGCGTACGCAGCAGCGTGATAAAGTCCAGCAAGTTTTGAAAACCTTCCGGCTGCGCGAGCTGTTCCGGTCGGACCATCCGAAACAAAAGCAGGAGTATGCCGGCCGCCGCGATTGCGACAAGGGACAATAAATCTCGTGTCCGTCTAGCGGGAAAAATGTTGACGAGAATTAACGTAATCGCGCTTCCGATAACCGCTGGAACGGCCAGAAGCGGTACGAACACACTTGCCACGATGATTGGGAAAAGAAATCCTCCATCGTAGATCACGCCATAGGCTGTGAAAATGGGCACGGCCATGAGTCCAACCATCCACGAACTGTGCACCATCGTTTCGCCCAACTTGGCCAGGTACATCTGCAGCCAGTCCACAGGTGACGAAACGAGTAAGTCGAGATCCTTCGCAAGAAAAAACGACGACAGGGCAGTGATGATATTGGACAATAGTAAGATGGACAGGAACGAAAGTAGTACCAGGCCAAGTAGCTTGCCTGCGAGGAGGGATCCGATTTCCTCGACACCGCGGAAGTAGCGAAGGACGCGATACAGCACGCCAAACACAAACATCCAAAAAATGATGCCAACAACACTGATCAGCAGTACTTTTGAGCCGCTTCCGGAGCGCTCCTGCCGGATCCGCGTTTGTGCGGTCTGCCATTTTGGCGACAACACACGCGCCAGCGACGCGTTGGCCATGTTAACCCTCCAACACGGCGGCCAGCTCACGCATGACCACGCCGCCGGTGAGTTTTAGGAAGAGATCTTCGAGCGATCCATTTGCGTTGTGCTGCACGCGTAATTCGTCCATCGTGCCGCGTGCCACGATCTTTCCCCGTTGGATAATCGCAATCTGGTCGCACATGGCTTCGGCAACCTCCAGGGTGTGCGTGCTCATGAGCACCGTGCCCCCACGCTCGATGAATTGCCGAAATATGTCTTTGAGGAGTCGTGCTGCGCGTGGATCGAGACCGACCATTGGTTCATCAACCACGATGATCTCAGGACGGTGAATCAACGCACTGGAGATGATGAGTTTTTGGCGCATGCCGTGACTGTACGATTCCACCAATTCGTCTTTCCACATTGCGAGCTCGAACACGTCAAGCAATTCGTCAATGCGCTTTTCGACGATATCGCCTTCCTGCCCGTATAACCCAGCTACGAATCGCAAAAACTCGGCGCCGGTCAGCTTGTCGTACACGAACGGTCTGTCCGGGATGAATCCAAGCCGTTGTTTAGCGGACATCGGTTCCGTTTGGATGTTGTCACCACCAAGCGTGATGCAACCGGATGTTGGACGGAGGATGCCAGCTATCATCCGCAACGTCGTGGTTTTTCCGGCTCCGTTGGGTCCCAAGAAACCGAAAAGTCCGCCGCGAGGCACATGGAGTTCAATATTGTCAACGGCGACAAACGAGCCGTAGGTCTTCGTAAGATTTGTTAGGCGAATCATCTTGCTAGTTTTGCTCCTGTGCGCTTATGACGCTCAGCATTGGTCTTCCGATGAGTCGAACCATTGCAAGGTCCCCAGCCGGAAGATGGCTCGTGAAACGAATGTGGGACGCGTCGGCTGGGAACTGCCCGAACGTGGGATCTACTGTCACCCAACCCGATCCCAGATCAACCTCCGCCCACACGTGGTAATAAAAACGGCCATCGATGTAGACCAACCCCGTGGCGGGCCGGGCCGGTAGTCCCACGGCTCGCGCCAAGGCGATGAACAACGTCGAGTGATCGGACACGTCGCCCACCCGGGTCTCCAGGACACTCAATGCGCTTGGTACACCGACACTGGGTTGTTTCTCCACGTTGTCCTGCAACCACCCGATCAACCGGTCCGTGGCGCGAGCGGCATTTCTTATGCCGTCGATGATCAACCGGGCGCGGGCCTGGATTCGCGGATCGTCCGCTTGGATGGCCGGAGTAGCCCGCAAATACTCGCGTGCGGGTCCGTTCGCGGATCCGGGCAGCCGAAGCGTGGAACGCAGGGTTTGCGCGTTGTCTCGTCGCACGACCAAGGTATCGCCGGCAAAATCTTGTCGGCCATCGACGAACGTTTCGGGTGCCACGTTGGGGTTACCAATATGCACGCGCATCTCGGAAAGATCTTCCGTGAGTGAAATGATGCCGGCGGCGATTGGTGTTTGATGAATCAGATTCGATGAACCGTGTGCCTGATTGTCCACGGTCCTATCTTGAAAATTGTGAAAGGCGATTTCGAACGCGTTACGCGTCACGGTAAAACCGGACACGTGTGTCGCGGAAATCAACTGCCCTAACTCGTCGATCCAAAAGTCGGATTGTTGGCCACCGGCGGATCGCCGAATTTTCCACGCCCGTAGCGTATCCCAACGCGCAGGGACCCAAACGTTGGTCAAAGAGTCCCACATCGCGCTGTCAGGGAAGATGAGGGTGGAATCGGCCAGAACTTCCAGGCTGAGTTGCTCACTCTCCCATCGGACCGGATCAAATTCCGCGACCGATAGCGTATCCGCGGCGGCCAAATCCTGCCCGAATACCAACCAGAGCGGGAGGTATGCTCGCAAGACCACCGGGACGTTGGTGTTCAGTGCGGACGCATACGTTGCGCCTGAAATGTCAAGTTGTAAGTCGAGCGTGGAGTCGCTGGAAATCGTGCCGCGTGAGACAAAACCGCCCCGGTCAGAACCCACCGTCGTTTCGAAGTCGCGAAGTTGAAAGGTATTGGTCAGGTTAGCAACGGTGCGTCGGTTGACACGGGATGCTCCGTCGATACCGGGCAACTCCAAAATCAGTCGGTCATCGACAACAACCCCTTCGGGCACGGTGTCCACGGTATGGGAGGCGTAACCCACAACCATATCGGCCACGGACACGACGTAGTACGCTGCCCCCGGCGGCACAGTACGCAGGGTGTTGTCCATGCCTGCTGACGAGGCCGCGCCCAATTCCCGAAAGCCCAACCAGGACAACGCGCCAAGCCAGGTGAGCACGATCACTCCAGCCAACGAACGGCGGTTCACGATCCCAGTCGAGTGAGTTGATTATCGAAAATGACCTTATCCTCTTGGTTGCCCACGACGATGAGTACATCGGTCGGGTAAGCTTTTTCCTTTAGATACCCAAACAGGACCCCCAGGATGATCTCGGCTGTGGCCTCCATCACCAAATGACCGGGGCCGGCACCGATTGGTGGCAGAGCGACCGTTGAGAACTCCCAATCGGACGCTCGCTGTAGGGCGCTCAAAACGGCCCTTTCCACCGTTGTGGGTGTGGCCGGACCAATGTCAGTAATTGCGGCGTGAATGAGGTAGTCGCACGGTAAACCGTCTGCGGCGGTCACAATGGCCGCGCCAAGGGCAAGTTGTTCGCCGATCGTGCCCTGTCCGGGAAGCATATCGGCCGTGGTCCGCTCAAGGGCTCGCAGATCGCCAGATAACGGTGCAAATGTTGTGGTGGTGGGTCTGATGACGGCATCCGCTTCGACCGAAGCAAGATTGCCGACGATAACTCGGATCACCGAGTTTCTAACTCTCTGGATCGACGGTACATGGTCGCGGCATCTTTTGGTTGCCCGAGCCGGTCATGGATGACCCCCAAACCGCGATAGGCCTTTGCGTTGTCGGGTTGGAGTTCCACCGAGCGACCGTATGCCTGCAACGCGCCCTGGAGGTTATCCACTTGGTTCATTGCATCACCCAAATGGCGGTAGGCGGCCGCCGATCCGGGGTCCAACTCGATCGCACGCCGCAAGAAGGGCAAAGCCTCGCGCCAAAGCCCTCGTCTGGTCATCAAAATCCCGAGCTGCTGATGACAGGACACATTTGCGGGGTCTGCGGCTAACGCGCGGTGCAAATCCCCCTCGGCTGCTTCGAACATGCGCAATGCTCCAAGAATCGTAGCGCGTTGGATCAACGTCGTGACGTCATCGGGGCGTTCGATCAAACAGCGTTCGAGTTGTTCGAGTGCTTCCTGGGTATCCCGAAGCTGATGCATCCTCAGCGCCATTTCGCGGCGTGCCACGAGGAAGGACGGGTTGATCTCCAAAAGTTCTCGATAGATGGCGACCGAACGTTCGATTTCCCCCGACGCCCCGGCGTGACGAGCGGCGTTGAACAGAAGCTCTTGTGCAGTTGGGTCTGGGATTTCGGTGATGATGGGCTTGAGATCTGCGGCTGCTTCCAACCGAATCGCTTCGTGCCCCGATGAATTCCGGTCGGTAGATGAGAGGATGTCTTCGTAGCGGCGTGCCACGGATCGTTGATGGATTCGTTGTTCACGAGAGCGACGTCGATGCCGTCGCTTGGTTTCGGAACGCCTCATTTGGTCTCCGCGTCGATCGGCGTCGTCTCTTCGACAATCCACTGGAAGTAGGCCGGCAGGCCAATCGTGGCCGGTACCGCGATCAACTCCGGGATGTCATAGGGGTGTTTTCGTTGTACCTCAGCCAATAGTTCGTCCCATCGACCAAAGCGTGACTTGAGTATGACCAGCGTCTCCGCTGCGTTGGTAACTGCTCCGTTCCACCGGTACACGGACCGCGCTCCGGGGATAATTGTGCCGCAGGCGATCAATCGGCTCGCAACCAAGTGTTGGACGAGCGATTGGGCATCCGATTCGCTTGCGAGCGTGGTATAAACCAAAAGTGGGAGATCGTCTTCGGGATGTGGCATCGATTTTGGGAAGGCGACGTTAACCGAAAACGCGAATGCACAAAGTACCTACCACACAGGTTGTCGGCAAGAAATGTGTTCTGTCGGTTGACCCCGGTCCGGCGCCTCATCTAGCTTCAAAGGCTATGTCGCAAGATATGCTAATCGTTCGCGGTGCCCGGGTTCACAATCTCAAAGATATTACCGTCGAGATCCCACGAAACCGATTCACCGTCATCACGGGTCTTTCGGGCTCTGGAAAATCATCTTTGGCGTTCGACACCATTTACGCCGAAGGACAGCGCCGATACGTGGAGTCGCTTTCCGCGTACGCCCGGCAATTTCTGGGTTTGATGGAGAAACCCGATGTCGACGCCATAGAGGGCCTGTCTCCCGCCATTTCGATCGAGCAGAAAACGGCGGGGCATAATCCGCGGTCCACCGTTGGAACGGTAACCGAGATCTATGATTATCTGCGGCTTCTTTGGGCGCGAGCGGGAACACCGTTATGTCCAAACGATGGTGAGCCCATAGCCCGGCAGAGCGCGTCACAAATTACCGACACCGTTAGTAATTTGCCCGAGGGGACCAGGGTCGAGGTGGTGGCTCCCTTGATTCGAGGTCGCAAAGGAGAGTTTCGAGACCTGTTTGAGGGTGTGCTCCGACAGGGGTTCGTTCGTGTCCGCATAGACGGGGAGGTCTACGAACTTGCCGATCCCCCGAAGTTGAATCGTCGCCAGGCCCACGATATCGGATTGATTGTGGATCGATTGGTGATTCGGCATTCGGATCGCAATCGGTTGCACGATTCGATCGAAACCGCCTTGAAGCAAGCGGAGGGTCTTGTTGAAGTGGTGCGGTACGGAAAGGGGGGACGTGGCCGTGGCAAAAGCTCGACATATTCCGAGCAATTCTCCTGCGCCAAGTGTGGGTATTCGCTAGCGGAACTCGAGCCGCGGCAATTTTCGTTCAACTCACCCTTTGGCGCTTGTGAAGAATGTGGTGGACTCGGTGTTCAGCGGGTGGTGAGTCCCGAACTCGTGCTGGCTGATCCGAGCCTTTCCATCCTCGAGGGCGTTGTCATTCCCTGGGGCGAACCGGCGGGGTACTTGAAGTCGAATGTACTGCCAGCATTGTCCAAAGCACTCGGCTTCGATCCCAAGGCACCCTGGCGTAGCTATTCAAAGAAAATCCAACGCCAATTGATGGACGGGGCGCCGGGGCTCAAAGTCAAATTCAAATATGGTGGTGGTGCCTCTCGGAGTAGCTACACGACGGGTTGGGAGGGGATTGTGGCGAATGTAGCACGACGCCATGTCGACACGAGCTCGGACACAATTCGGTCGCAGATGGAAGCGTTCATGGTCGAACGACCATGCGGAGTATGTGAAGGTCGTCGTCTCAGGCCTGACAGTCTCAGTGTGATGGTTGGTGGGGCAAGCATCGGAGAGGTCGTCGAACGATCAGTCGAATCGGCGCTGGAGTTCTTTGGTTCCGTGCCGCTACGGTCGGGTGAGTCCGCTGGGCTAGACCCCGAAATCGCCGGCCCTATCCTGAAAGAAGTCACCGAACGACTTGGCTTTCTCCTGGACGTCGGTTTGGGGTACCTGACTCTTGGTCGAGCGGCGAATTCGCTGTCGGGTGGGGAAGCGCAAAGAATCCGCCTCGCCACCCAAATCGGAAGCCGACTCGTTGGCGTTTTGTATATTCTGGATGAACCGTCTATTGGACTCCACCCGCGTGACAACCACCGACTGCTCAATACCCTCACCGGTCTTCGGGATCTCGGCAACACGGTCATCGTCGTGGAACACGATGAGGAAACAATTCGCGCGGCGGATCACGTGGTGGACTTGGGCCCGCGCGCGGGACGCGACGGCGGAGAAATCATTGCCGTGGGTCACGTAGATGAGATCGAAGCTCATCCCACGTCGTTGACCGGTCGTTATCTCCGTGGCGAATTGCGAATCGCCGTTCCATCTACGAGAAGGCCACTAAATCCCAGACAACGTTTGGTGGTCAGGGGAGCGAAACAACACAACCTCAAGAACATCGCGGTCGAATTTCCGCTCGGCGCGTTTATCGCGGTCACCGGTGTGTCGGGATCTGGGAAATCGACACTCGTCACGGACATCCTGTATCGTGCGCTCGCCAAACACTTGTATCGAAGCAAACACGTTCCGGGTCTGCATGAACGCATTACCGGTTTGAGTTACCTGGACAAGGTGCTGGACATCGACCAGAGTCCCATCGGGAGAACCCCACGTTCCAACCCGGCCACCTACACTGGATTATTCACCCCGATTCGCGAACTGTTCTCACAGCTCAACGAATCACAAATCCGTGGCTACGGACCGGGCCGCTTTTCGTTCAATGTGAAGGGTGGACGCTGTGAATCTTGTGAGGGAGACGGGTTAGTAAAGATTGAAATGCATTTTCTACCCGATGTCTATGTCTTGTGTGACGTGTGCAAAGGACGCCGTTACAATCGGGAGACACTTGACGTGCGGTATAGGGGTAAGTCCATCGCCGACGTGTTGGATTTGACCGTTGCCGATGGCTTGGAATTTTTTGAAGCACAACCCCGCATACGCGCGAAGCTGGAGATCCTCAATGACGTAGGACTTGGCTATCTACGTCTGGGACAAAGCGCGACGACGTTGTCCGGTGGCGAAGCCCAACGTGTTAAGTTGGCAACCGAACTCAGCAAGCGAGATACCGGTCGGACGGTGTACATCTTGGACGAACCAACCACGGGGCTCCATTTCGAAGACGTCAGGCTCTTGCTGGAGGTGTTGCATCGTTTGGTTGATCGAGGCAACACGGTTGTCCTGATCGAACACAATCTGGACGTTATCAAAACCGCCGATTGGGTGATTGATCTTGGTCCCG
>JAZDDD010000430.1:0-2850 GCA_036679545.1 Gemmatimonadota bacterium
CTCGGTGCGGATATGCATGTCGGAGTCGTGGTGGCCCAGTATTTTGGGTCTGCGCTTTTGACGGCCGGACTTGTCGCCGTTGGTGTTTGGTCGTCTTCGCTGACAAAAAACCAAATAACGGCGTTCATCGTCGGTGTGTTGGTGATGTTCCTCTTAGTGCTGGTGGGCATGAACCCGCTATTGCTCGGTTTGCCGCCGTCGCTCGCTGCGCTCGCGGCACGTATTGGCGTGTTGTCTCATTTCCGTGACATTGCGCGAGGAGTGATCGATTTACGTGACGCCATTTACTTCGTCACGTTGGCGGCAACGTTCCTCTCGTTGTCATACGTGGCGGTCATGCGGCGGAAACTTTCGCCGAAGGGCGAAGCCCTGCAACGGCTCCGCATTGGTGTCTTTGTCATTGTGGCCGGACTTATCGTAGTAAATCTCTTCGGCCGCAGTATTGGTGGGCGTCTTGACCTCACGCCGGGCCGGGCGTACACACTTTCGGCCGCAACAAAAGACATTGTCCGAGGCGTGGATGACTTGGTCACCATAAAACTCTTTGTGTCAGATGATTTACCACCGGAAGTGGCCCTATTACGGCGGGATATCGACGACTTGTTGCGTGACTTCCGCTCGGCGTCTAACGGGAACGTGCGTCTTGTGGTCCAGGATCCTTCCGAGGACGAAGATGTAGAGGCCGAGGCCCGAAGTCTTGGCATCCCACCGATCCAATTCAATGTTGTCGGCGAATCGCAGTTCACGGTTCGAGACGGTTATCTCGGTCTTTCGGTGCAACATGCCGATCAAACAGAAATTATTCCATTCATTCAGCGCACGGATGACTTGGAGTATCGGTTGGCCTCCTTTGTCAATGGCATGGCCGACACGACGAAAGCGAAGGTCGGTTACTTCATCTCTCAGTCGGAGCAAATACCGGGAGCCACGTACCAAGTCCTCCGTGAGCAATTGTCCCAATCGTACGACGTGTCGTCGTTCACGTTGGCAAGCGACTCGAGCATACCATTGGACGCCAAGGCCATCGTACTCATCGGATCACCCGACTCGTTGACCGCCGGCCAGACGGCGCGGATGCAACAATATTTGAATGACGGCGGCGGTGTACTTGTCTTGGCGGCAGGTATGGCTCTCGGCGAACAACAGTTTGCGTCGCAGCGGCCGGTTGCTTGGAACGAGGTACTGGACCCGTACGGCGTTTCGATTGAGCCAAACATGGTTTACGATCTCATTTCGCGACCCTACCCCCTGTGGGTCCGCGCGCTCAGCACACAGGTAAGCCCGGTCAACCAAGGTGTAGAGACAGTGTTTGCGCCGTGGACCAGTTCTATTGACACCTCCGGGGTGGTGGAAGGAACGGTGACACCGCTTTTCACGACGTCGCAGGCCGGGGGCCTCGAGGCCAACTTCGTGATGCTTGATCCCAACCGTCAATTTTCGGACACGGATTTAGGGGTCCGACTCGTCGCGGCACTCGTCAATCCGCTGGCCGTGGATAACCCAACCGGCCCAACCGGTCGTGTTGCAATCGTTGGTACCAGCCAGATGATGCTCGATCGATTCCTACAATCGAATCCGGGGAATTTGGCCTTTGCCTTAAATGTGGTCGATTGGTTGGCACAGGATGAGGCGCTCATGAGTATTCGCGCCAAGAACCGCAATCCGCCGACACTTGTCTTTTCGAGTGAAACGAAAAGTAACTTCGTGCGGTACGCCAACATCATCGGGATACCACTGTTGGTTGCTTTGGCGGCGGTCATGCGAATGCTAAAACGGCAGCAACTTGCAAAACGGCGGTTTGAGCCATTGGTTGAAGGAGTGACATCGTGAGTACGGAACTTCTCAAGCGTCTTGCGATGGGGCTTGGCGCGTTGCTCGTTCTTTGGGTTGCCGCGGAAATCATTCGGGGTAGTCCCGGTGACGGGGTTACCGAGTTTGCGTTGCTGGAACTGGATGCCGATCAGCCAGATTCAATTGTTGTCACTCGTGCCATCGGTGATGTTTTGTTACAAAGAGTCTCCGATGATGTTTGGTCGGTCAATGGGCATCGGGCCGCGGTGACGTCTGTAGCCGAATTCCTCGACGCCCTCCAGGGGACGGCACGGGCCGAATTAGTCGCGCAAAACCCTTCGAGTTTTTCCCGATTTGATATTGAGGATGACACGGCACGCCGTCTCCAAGTGTTCAACGGATCGGCATCCGTGTTGGATTTACTCGTGGGAAAGCGTGGCGCGGATTTTCAGTCGTCGTATGTTCGCCGGCCCAACGAGGACGAGGTGTACGTCGCGCGATTCCCCATCGGAACGTTTGTCGATCGTCCGCTCGACGACTGGCGGGACAAGACCATTGCGAGTCTGCAGCCCGATGCCATCGCGGGTATCGAAGTCACGCGGAATGACGGCTCATATAACATCGTGCGTGCGGATTCCGGTCAGTGGAGTATCGACGGTGATCCCGCGGATTCCGCCGCGGTGGCGCGTCTTGCCGGACAATTTAGTTCGTTAAACGGCACAAGTTTTCCGTCGGAGGTGCAAATGGATTCCGTGGACCTGGCCTCGCCCGATCGGCGAGTGGTGCTGCGGGGTGCAGACAACACCGTGTTGGCTGAATTGGTCTTTGACTCAACCGCCGCCTCCGGTTATTGGGTCAGACGTGTCGGCGACAGCACGGTGCTACGCTTGGATCGTTTTCGAGTCGATCAACTGACACCCGCGGATAGTACGCTGCGGAGGTGAGCAACGTTGAACGTTCAACACTCACCACTCAACTCTCAGCATCAACGTTCAACACTCAATGATCAAACATGAATGTTGATTGTTGAATGTTGATGCTGAGTGGTGAGTGGTGAGT
>JAZDDD010000431.1:0-8449 GCA_036679545.1 Gemmatimonadota bacterium
GCTCAAGGGATTCCGATTCGGCGTTGCTGGCGAGCGGCAACGGAGTGTTGCGCTTGTGACGGGATCTCGGCTGAATGACTTTTTCTTTGGGTCGGGTGCCTTCCCGCGCAACCCTTCCATCATCGACGGTGATTACGCGCGTGTGTTCGTCGCCAAGGAAGGCAGAGTTGGACCGGTCAAGGTGGAAGTTGGCGCGGATGGATTGGCATCCACTTCGCGGCGGGCGGGTCGATTTTGGGGAGGCACTGAGGTCTGGTTTACCAATGGGGCCAAGTGGCTCG
The DNA here is from genome assembly GCA_036679545.1 of Gemmatimonadota bacterium. Taxonomy (GTDB): domain Bacteria; phylum Gemmatimonadota; class Gemmatimonadetes; order Gemmatimonadales; family GWC2-71-9; genus JAZDDC01. Next base: position 282 of record JAZDDD010000431.1, read on the forward strand.
GCCAGTTCCGTACCCGCGCTGGCGTGGTGGGTGGAGACTCCCTGCCTCAGTTGTCGTTTCGGGTTGGTGGGCGTAGTTCGGTGAGAGGTCATGACTACGGCTTTCGAAGTGGGACCACGTTCTGGTCCGGCCAACTGGATCTGGAGTGGGTTGTAAACCAATGGTGGTCGCCCGTGGCGTTCGTGGATGTCGGCAATGCCGGCGCGGTGCGGGACCCTCTGGTGGGTGTTGGTATTGGGGCATCCTTTCTCTCCGGGCTGGTTCGCCTCGATCTGTCCAAGGGCATGAACCCGTCTAGAGCGGTAATCTTCGACCTTCTCTTCCAGATTCCTGCTCTTTGATTACGTTCTTTCGATATGACGTCAAAACGCCCCTTTACTATAGATGAATACGTCAGATGGTCCGATGTGGATTTCGCCGGGATCATTTTCTACGGCGCCTATGTGCGGTTCTTCGAGATTGCGGAAACCGAGATGTTCCGGTCGCTCGGATTCCCATACGGTGAGATTTTTGATCGGTTCGACATGTGGCTGCCACGTGCTCATCTGGATTGCGATTTCATACACCCCGCCCGCTTGGACGACTCGCTTCGTGTGGCGGCTTATTTTACGCGAATCGGTAATAGTTCATTAGCTTTGACATTCGACGTTTTGCATCGGGGTGAGGACCGCCTTGCGGCGATTGGACACGAGGTGTTGGTATGTACGGACAGGACGAATCTCAAATCGCGACCTTTGCCCCAAGCGTTGCGCGAGGTGCTGGAGCCATCCTTGATGACCGAAGTCGAGGCGCGCGCCGCGCTGGGGGTCTCGGAGTGAGCTGGCGGTTGGTCGCCATTGGGTTGAGCTTCGGCGGAATCGCGTGCTCTACAGGTGCGCCGGACGAAACCTTGATGGAGGACGCGGATTCAATTGAAGTATCGGTCACGGCCGCCGAAATACCGGCCTTCCCGGCTTCACTCGCCGGTCAGATAGCTGTTGTGACTTCACATCGGGAGACACACTACGTTTTGGACGTGGTGTGGGATGTGTGGGCGGGTCGTTGCTCGGAGAGCGATGTTGTGCAACTGATTGCGAAGGCGGACGGTTACGGTATTGCGTTGGTGTTTGCATCGGCACCGGCGGACTCGGGTTCGGTGACGTTGCCCATACTGACTCCGAATGATTCCACGCTTCCGGATACGTCTGCGCAAGTGGCGCTTCAGATCTATCCAGAAGACCGTTCCTATGTACTCAAGGGCGTTGATGGAACGTTTGAGGTAGACAATTTGGCGGAGTTTATTACCGGTCGTTTTTCCGGTCGTTTGGTCGAGACCACATATCGAGACACAGTCTTTTTGGCCGGATCGTTTACATCAGTCCCAACTGAGGTCGTGGGTGACGAGTATTGTCTTGCTACCAATGGCCCGTCCTCCTCGATACCCGATGATGGATTGGAGCCAAAACCGGTACCCGGAGGGCAGGTCGACGACAATGGCTGATACTGAGCAAACATATTTTCGGAAGGGTCTCGGTCTCAAAAAGGAGGTCGCAAGCGCGCTGTCAACAGACTATCACAGCCAGCTTGTTGAAGTTGTACGTGAGAACGGATATCAGTTTGCGGCCGGTGGTATCACATTTCGTTTGGCTCAAGAGTTTGGCTTTTGTTACGGCGTGGACCGAGCTGTCGATTACGCATATCAATCGCGTGCCAAGTTCCCGGGAAAACGCATCTTCTTGGTTGGTGAGATCATTCACAATCCCCACGTGAACGACAAACTCGAGCGCATGGATGTAAGTATTCTGCGTGCGGGGGATGACGGTCAATTCGACTTCACCAAACTGACACCGGATGACGTCGTCATTATTCCCGCCTTTGGCGTGACGGTGAAGGACCTGGCAACGCTCAAAGGAATCGGCTGCGTGCTGATAGATACGACGTGTGGCTCAGTGTTGAATGTATGGAAACGTGTTGAGAAATACGCCGGAGATGGTTTCACGGCGTTGATTCACGGGAAGTACTATCACGAGGAGTCGAAGGCAACGGCCAGTCAGGTGACGGGATACGCCGACGGATGCTACCTCATCGTTCGCGATATGGCGGAGGCTGAAATTGTCTGCCGCTTCATTGAAAATGGCGGCTCGGCGGATGACATCGAGAAACGTTTCGCGTCCGCCGCATCACCCGATTTCTCCGCAGATGGGGACCTTGTCCGAATTGGCGTAGCTAATCAGACGACGATGCTTGCAAAGGAATCTCTAGCCATTGCCGATCGAGTCGCGCAAGCAATGATAAAGCGCTACGGTGCGGACGCATTGCCAGATCATTTCCGAAGCTTCGATACGATTTGCTCCGCCACCCAAGAACGTCAAGATGCGGTACTGGAATTAATCCAGGACCCGCCGGACGTGATGATTGTGATCGGCGGGTACAATTCGAGCAATACGAATAATCTGGCCACCATATGTTCGGAACGTACAACCACGTACCACATTGCGGACGCGACGTGCATTGATCCGGTTGGTGGCACGGTTCGGCATAAACCGGTTGGTGCGGACCGGGAAGTGACCGCAAATGATTGGCTGGCCGATGTTACGACAATTGGCGTAACGGCGGGTGCTTCCACACCGAACAATAAGATTGGTGAAGCACTGCAACGCATTCTTGAAGGCCGCGGGGTAGATGTCGAATCCGCTTTGGTCTTGCCGGACGCTGTGGTTTAGCCCCAGCTCTTTGCGGAGGGTGGGGACCGTCGCAAATCTTTGAGAAAACGATATGGCGATTGACCCGCCTTCTCGAACGAAGGGACTCGTCGTTGTACAGTAAGGGGTCTCAATTCATTCGCGATTACATTGAGTGCACCATCGTCCTTGGCTAATCTTCCTTCCACCCAAAGATATGGTTCTCCGCGAATCGCAATCCGAAAGCGGTCGTGAATATCCGGATGCACAATAACATTGATCATTCCAGTTTCATCTTCCAGTAATACAAAAACAAACCCTTTTGCTGTATGAGGGCGTTGCCGAGCGACTACGAGTCCGGCAACGGTGACGATCTCATCGTGTTCATGCTTTTCGAGTTGATTGCATCGCACGAGGTTTTGTGGTAGCGAATCCTTGAGTAGTGTAAAGGGATGTCCGCTGGCTGCAAATCCCAGCATTTGATATTCAGCCACCAAACGTTCGTCAGCTTTGACATTAGCAAACGAAATATTTTCATGAGGGTGATTCAGTGGCAACTCCATCTGTCTTCTCACACGGTGTTTGGTTTTTGCTGCATGTTTTGGTGGCAGCCAAAGGCCAACTTGCCACAGTAGCTCTCGACGTGTGATACCGAAACAATCGCATGCGCCAACCCAAACCAAATTTTCGATGGCATCCCGCGATAGATCTGGTGGTGCCCGGCGCACAAAATCGCTGAGACATTTGAAAGGCCCACCGTGCTCTCGCTCAACGACCGTAGCCTCCATCACATCTGTGCCAGCGGCTCTCACGAAGCTCAATCCAATACGGAGTGCATCGTCCTCGATTGTACAGTACACGTCACTCGTATTGATGTCCGGAAGTAAGACATCCACGCCGTGCCGGTTGGCATCACGAGTGAGGACATCAAGAGAGTAAAAGCCCATTGGCTGGTTGTTGAAAAGTGCAGTGTAGTATTCGGAAGGGTGATAGTATCGTAGCCACGCCGATTGATAGGCAAGAAGCCCGAAAGCCACGGCGTGCGACTTTGGGAATCCGAATTCCGAGAACCCGATCACCTGTTCGAAGACTCGTTTGGCCGTCGATTCCGAAACGCCACGTTCGGTGGCCCCGCGCAGAAAATCTTCCCAAAATCCTTCCATCTTTTCGCGTGATCGGCGGCGGCTCATTGCTCTTCTCAGGCCTTCAGCCTGTCCGGCAGTAAAACCGGCAAGGGCTTGGCAAACTTGGAGGACTTGGTCTTGATACAGAATCACACCCATTGTTTCACTTAGTGCTTCTTCCAACAGTGGGTGATCCAACGGAGGTTTGTATGTTTTGCCAGCCTTCTCCGCATTGCGTTTGTCTTCGCGACGTCGTACGTATGGGTTCACGGCGCCACCAACGATTGGGCCGGGTCTTATGATGGCCACTTCGACTGCTAGATCCTCGATATTACGGGGACGGGATCGTCGTAGCATTTGGATTTGTGCACGACTTTCAATTTGAAATAGACCCACCGTATCGCCGACGCAGATTTGATCGTAAACTTTTGCGTCATTGAAATCGATACGGCTCAAATCAGGCACCTTTCCGGTGTGACGTGTTATGAGTTCCACGCATTCTTCAACGAGCGACAACATGCCGAGTGCAAGAAAGTCGATTTTGATGAAACGCGCGTCGTCACATGAATCTTTGTCCCATTGACAGAGTACCCGGTCGGGCATTGCGGATAGTTCCAGCGGCACAATTTCAACGAGTGGTTTGCTAGAGATGATCATCCCGCCCACATGTTGTGAGATGTGCCGGGGCAATCCGGCAATCTGTTCCGAGAGGTAGCAAAGGTCCTTCCACAACGGGGCTTCAGAGCGTCCCTCGAATCCAGGAATTTTCTCGAGTTCCTCGCCCATCTGATCGGCATCGGAGTAGTGGCTGGCCAGTTTTGCAACCTGTTCGATCTCTCCCATGGGTAAATCCAACGCCTTACCTATGTCACGAACGGATGACCGTAAGCGGTAAGTCGGGAATGTACACACCAAGCCCGTGTGCTCGGCGCCGTATCGACTGTATACACGGCGAATCAACTCTTCTCGAATCTCTCGGGGAAAGTCGAGATCGATGTCTGGTACCGACTCCATTTCCTTGTTGAGAAACCGTCCGATGAACAGTTTATTCTTGACTGGATCGATATGTGAAAGGCCAAGGAAGAAGCAAATGATTGATGATACGGAGGATCCCCGACCCCGACCGGGTAACAGTTTGCCATGTGCACGTCGTGAGCCTTTTCGAACGTCATCGGCAACTGTTTGTGCGAGTTCCATGAGATCGCGGTAAACAAGAAAGAAACCGGATAGTTTGTGGTGCTCCGCCAATTCGAGTTCATGTTTTAAACGTTTTTCCGCTTCCGCCCGGTGCTCGGATTCTTCCTTGGGATAAAGCCGCTCAAGTTTTTGCCAACACATTTCAGCGAGTGCTTCAGGAGCGCTTTGCATGTCGCCGCCTTTGAAATCCGGAAACACGTAGCCGAGATCATTTTTGAGATTGAACGAACGGCACCGTTCGGCGATCACTACCGTGTTGTGGATGGCGTCAGGTCTGTCGTGAAAGAGAAATTCTACTTCACCGCGATCCCTGAGATAGAAATTGCTATTGGGTTTTCTGAAATCATGTGATCCGTCGAGGGTGGTCCGATTGCGAATCGCAACCATCACATCGTAGAGTCTGTGTTTTTTGCGTGTGTGATAGTGAACATCGCCAGTTGCAACGACATTGATGGACAATTTGTCAGCGATATCCGCAAGTGCTCTAGTTTGTTTAAGGTCTCCCTTTACGGCATTCCGCTGTAGTTCGATAAAGAAAGTATCCCGTCCAAAAGTATCGAGACATTTCGCCGCGAGCTTACGAGCAGCTGTGATACCGTTTTGTCGTAGCTCGGTAGGTAGAAATCCATCGCGGTCACCCGACATGATGATGAGTCCTTCATGAGACTCACAAAGCGAAGAAAAAGCCAACTTGGGGTCATGACGATCCTCCTGTTTTAGGTGAGTCTCAGTCAATAGACGACAAAGGTTTTTGTAGCCAGTTGCGTTCTCTACCAGGATAGTTAGACGCGTACCATCTAGGAGGCTTACTTCAGCACCGGTGATTGCTTGCAATTCGAGATCGGAGGCCGTTTGCGCAAAGATCATCGATCCGTACAATCCATTTCGGTCGGTCAATGCAAGTGCAGGATATCCAAGCGCTTTCGCGTGGACGGCGATCTCCTCTGGAGAAGACGCGCCGTCAAGAAAGGAAAAAGCGGAGTGGCAATGAAGCTCGATGTACGTAGGGGAGCCGGAGTTCAACACTCAACGCTCAACTTTCAACACTCAGCATTCAAAAAGGAATATTCCATTTTGAAAGTTGAGTGTTGAGTGTTGAACGTTGAGTGTTGACTACGCTGTCTGGGCATACCACTTACCGGTGAGTCGATTTTGGTAGATCACTAGATGTTTTCCACCATCGAGTATCACGTCGAAGTATCTGCGTGCTATGTGATCCCTCCACCACTCGTCTTCGATCTCCCATAGTTCTCGGATGACATCGACAGTTCTTAGCGTTTCGTCGAGCCAGATGGTTTTGGGGATGGCGAATTCGGCTGCCAGCTGCCCGCTACCGGCTGCCAGCTTTTCACCACTCCCCTCCCGTTGCGTTCCGTCACGTTGACCATCTGCCGTGACTCGTACGGGATGTGTAGGATGAGTTGATAGCTGATTGCTGGTAGCTGGTAGCGTACACTCCGCCACTTTAATTTCTTTTGGTCGATTTAGTGATCGTAATCGATCAGTGCGTATCGGCGTTCTGGTAGACGTGACCATGGGTGAACCTCGATGATGTGATGAAGCATTGATTGTTTGAGACGCTTTTGGATTTCCTTTGAAGCCCAACGGAGGGCTCGACGTCTTCCAGTGCGTGCTGCGCTCGATGCGTCCTGCGCAAAGAGCTGAAGCTCGGTAGTACCGCGCACGAGTGAAGTGAACTCGACGGTGATATTGTCTACAGCACCGGTTGGCGGTGATTGCTCGAGCTTTGATTCAATGGGAGCACAAATACTTTTACTGTCTGCTGTTGGATTCTTCAGTATTATTTCGGTGAGCCAAGAAGACCCGTGCTCCAATGCACTGCGTATGCGAAGGGTTTGCACACGCCAACCGATACGTCGAGGGTCTCGGAGCGATCGTTCGATCAGTTTGCCTATTGCGTAACTCAAGATTTGTCGGTCAGCAACGGGAAGGGGAAACTCGATGCTCGTGACGATGTTTTCCGGTGGTGACCGCCCATGGACCGGTTCGACGATCAACCCTGTAGCGAGTTGCCACGCCGTTTGTCCTTCGCGCCCAAATTGAGAGATCACCGCTTCACAGGGCAGGGAGGCAAGATCTTTGAGTGTTTTAATCCCGAGCTGCCAGAGCCGCCGATGTGTATCCGACTCGACGGGCAGAACGGCAATTGATTGGCCACTTAGAAACTCTTTTCGCTCGGGGTCACGGAGAATGACGGGTTGTCCGGGTTTTGCCCGACATGCCGCAACCCACGAGGCGAATTTTCCACGAGCCCAACCAAGGCGAAGACCGCTCCAGCCCCGCACCCCGTTACCACCCGCTGCCTGCTGCCCGCTACCTGCTACCCGCTTTTTGCCTCCGCCCCCAACCGCTGCCGGCTGCCGATTGCCAGCTACCAGCTTTTTTCTTGCATCGTGGTTGGTCCATCTGCGGATGCCTCGGTCGGAGCCTAGCGCGTGTTCGATTGTGCGGATTTGTTTGGCGGGGTCTCCCACTAGGCGGTCTAAGCCATCAACGCCTATGTAAGCGCGGCCGAGTTCAACAGGTTCAACGATGGGGCTGATTCTTGTAAGGGCGGCTAGAATGCTGGAGAATTGTTCATCGTAATAAACAGGATCGGGTTCGAGGATGGTCAACGTTGGGCACAACCCAATTGCTTGGCTGACAGTCATTCCCGATTGCACACCATGTCTGCGTGCGTTCGGTGAGAGTTGCCACACTTTCCGTGTGTCAGTTGTAGAGAGCAACGCATTTGGTTTGCCCGATAGTTCAGGCCGACGACGTTCTTCCGCCCGGAGTGGAAAGTTGGGGATCCAAAGGCAGATGGCGTTATTGCTGGTTAGTGTGTGTGTGGACCTTTGGTATAAAGCTGCTGGTTGTGTTCGCTGGTGGGCTGTTGCCGGCTGCCTGCTACCCGCTACCCGCTGCCGGCTTATTCCCTGCTGGCGGCTATTGGCTGGTAGCCGACAGCTCGCGGTAGCGGGCAGCGGGTAGCGGGTAGCAGGCAGCGTACTAATCAAAACAATCCCAACTGACCATCATCCACCATAACTTTCTGTATGCCTTCCAACACCGGATCCTTCACCGCCATTCCACATTCCTTTGCAATTTTCTTGAACCGCCGAACGATTGCTTCCGTATAGTGTTTGGGTGCAGCCCCCGCTCCGCGATACGCTCGGCGATATTT